>JACCXW010000014.1 GCA_013696785.1 Geodermatophilaceae bacterium
AAGGCCATCGCCGAGGGCAAGGTCGAGCAGCTCACGCTGATCCTCAAGGGTGACGGCTCGGGCTCGGTTGAGGCGCTGGAGGACGCCCTCCTGCAGATCGAGGTCTCCGACGAGGTGGGCCTGCGCGTGGTCCACCGCGGCGTCGGTGGCATCACGCAGGACGACGTCAACCTGGCCTCGGCCACCGACGCGGTCATCATCGGCTTCAACGTCAGGCCGGAGACCAAGGTCAAGGAGTACGCCGACCGCGAGGGCATCGACGTCCGCTACTACTCGGTCATCTATCAGGCGATCGAGCAGGTGGAGGCGGCCCTCAAGGGCATGCTCAAGCCGGAGTTCGAAGAGGCCCAGCTCGGGACCGCGGAGGTCCGCGAGGTCTTCCGGGTTCCGCGAATTGGCAACATTGCGGGCTCGCTGGTGCGTTCCGGGGTGATCACGCGCAATAGCAAGGCGCGCCTGGTCCGTGACGGTGTGGTGGTCGCGGACGGTCTAACGGTGGAGTCGCTGCGCCGGTTCAAGGACGACGCCACCGAGGTCCGCGACGGCTACGAGTGCGGTATCGGACTCGGGTCGTTCAACGACATCAAGGTGGACGACGTGATCGAGACGTTCGAAATGCGTGAGAAGCCGCGCACCTGACCGGGAGGCTGCTACGGATCAGCACCGGTCACAGCACGCTACGCAGTGCAGCCACGGATGCGGTGGGAGGAACTGTGTTTACCGGGACGCTCGTCGTCGACGTACTGCTCGGCGACGTGCATTCCCTGAAAGGCAAGCGTGCGGTGGTCCGACCGATCGTGGCGGAGCTGCGCCGCCGGTACGCCGTGTCCGCCGCGGAAGTGGGGGACAACGACCTGCATCGGCGGGCGCAGCTCGGCATCGCCACAGTGGCCGGGGATGCCGCTCATGTGACCGACGTGCTCGACACCTGCGAGCGGTGGGTCGCCGGCCGGCCCGAGGTCGATCTGCTGTCCACCCGTCGGCAGCTGTTCAGTTCCAGTGATTGAGAGGGGTCACCAATGGCAGACGCTCCGCGGGCGCGCAAGCTCGCAGTCCGGATCCGGGAGATCGTGGCGTCCACGCTGGAGATGCAGGTCAAGGACCCCCGCCTGGGCATGGTGACGATCACCGACACCAGGGTGACGCCGGATCTGCGCGAGGCGACCGTCTTCTACACGGTGTACGGCGACGAGACCGCGCAGGCGGACAGCGCCACGGCGTTGGAGTCCGCCCGCGGCGTGCTGCGCTCGGCGGTGGGCAAGCAGACCGGCGTGAAGTTCACTCCGACGCTGGCATTCGTCGCGGACAACGTCCCGGCGATCACCAAGGAACTCGACGACGCGCTGGCCCGAGCGCGGGCCGCCGACGCCGAGCTCGCCCGGGTGCGCAACGGGGCGTCGTACGCCGGGGATGCCGACCCCTACCGCGCCCCCCGCGAGTCCGAGGACGGCACTGTCCCGCAGTGACCTCCGCCGCCGAGTCGGGTGCTCAGCGCAGCGTCCTGTCGCTGGCCGTCCCTGCCTTGGCCGTGCTGGCGGCCGAACCGCTGTACCTGTTGGTCGACACCGCCGTCGTGGGGCATCTCGGCTCGGTCTCGCTGGCCGGGCTCGCCCTCGGCGGCGCGCTGTTCGCGATCGCCGCCGTGCAATTCAATTTCCTGGCGTACGGCACCACCGGACGCGCGGCCCGCTTGCACGGACTGGGCAAGCGTTCCGAGGCAGTCGTCGAAGGCGTCCAGGCGTCGTGGCTGGCCCTTGCCATCGGTGTTCTCATGGTGGTCGTCGTCCAGGTGTTCGCGGGACCGTTGACCAGTCTGCTTGCCGGCGGGAGCACGACGGCCCAGGGCGCCGCGGAGCAGTGGCTGCGGATCGCCATCCTCGGTGCCCCGTTCGTGTTGCTGAGCCTGGCCGGCAACGGCTGGATGCGGGGCATCCAGGAGACCAAGCGGCCGTGGCGCTACGTGCTTCTCGCCAATGCGCTGTCCGCCGTGTTCTGCCCTGTTCTGGTGTACGGCGCCGACTGGGGTCTGCCTGGGTCGGCCGTCGCCAACGTGGTGGCCCAACTCGTCGGCGGGTTGCTCTTCCTCCGAGCATTGCGCCGGGCCGGTGTGTCGTTGCGGCCGGACCGGACGATCCTGCTCGCCCAGCTCAGGGTCGGCCGTGACCTGACCGCCCGTACCGTCGTCCTGCAGGCCTGTTTCCTGATAGCCGCCGCGGTCGCCGCCCGACTGGGGACGGCACAGGTCGGCGCACACCAGATCGCTTTGCAGCTCTTCTTCTTTCTCGCCCTGGTGCTGGATTCCTTCGCGATCGCCGCGCAGGCACTCGTCGGGGAGAGCCTCGGCGCCGGTCGGGTGGAGCAGGCGAGGGCCACCGCCTGGCGGGTGACCCGCTACGGCCTGGCCGCCGGCGGGTTGGCCGCCGTCGTGTTGCTTGCCGGGTACGACGTGATCCCGAGATTGTTCACCTCAGACGAGGCGGTCGTGGCTCAGGCACACCTGGTGTGGTGGCTCTTCGCGCTGATGCAACCGTTGGCCGGCATCGTCTTCGCACTGGACGGCGTACTCATGGGGGCCGGCGACGTAGCGTTCCTGCGATCGCTCACGCTGACCGCCAGCGCGGTCGGCTTCATGCCGCTCCTGCTCCTCACGCTGCCGCTGGATCTCGGGATGCGGGGCGTCTGGTCCGGTCTCGTGCTGCTCATTGTGATCCGGCTGATCGGCATCGTTTGGCGTGTCCACAGTGGACGGTGGGCGGTCGTGGGGGCGCGCGGATGAGTGTGCGCAGCGGCCTCGTCGTCGTGGACAAGCCGTCCGGATGGACCTCGCACGACGTGGTCGGGCGGATACGCCGGATCGCCGGCACCCGCCGGGTCGGGCACGCCGGGACGCTGGACCCGATGGCGACCGGAGTGCTCGTGCTCGGGGTCGAGCGGGGGACGAAGCTGCTCGGGCATCTCGCCCTCACCGACAAGTCCTACACGGCAACTATCAGGCTGGGGCAGTCCACGGTCACCGACGACGCCGAGGGAGACGTGCTCAGCGCCGTACCGGTCGACGGGGTGAGCGAGGCGGCAGTGCTGGCCGCGATGGCAGGGCTGACGGGGGAGATCGAGCAGGTGCCGTCGCAGGTCAGTGCGATCAAGGTGGACGGCAAGCGCTCCTACGCCCGGGTCCGCGCCGGAGAACGGGTCGTGCTGGCGCCCCGAGCCGTCACCGTTGCCCGCTTCGACCTGCTCGCGGCCGGCAGCCCGCGCGCCGGCGTACTGGACCTGTCGGTGGAGGTGGACTGCTCGACCGGGACGTACGTCCGGGCGCTGGCGCGGGACCTCGGTGAGCGGCTCGGTGTCGGCGGACACCTGACCGCGCTACGGCGTACCCGGGTGGGACCGTTCGGCATCGGCGCAGCCGTCACCCTGGAAGCGCTCGGCGATGCCTTCGAGCCGGTGCCGATCGGACTGGACGACGCGGTCGCCGGATGCTTCGCCCGCCGGGACGTCGACGAGGAGCAGGCGAATTCGGTCCGTCACGGTCGACGGCTCCCGGCGGCAGGGCTGTCGGGGCCGTACGGGGTGTTCGGACCGGACAGCCACGTCATCGCCCTGATGACCGATCGTGACGGGGTCGCGAAGCCGCTCGTCGTGCTTGCCCCAGCCTGACGCGCGGAAGCGGCGCTGATCCGTTATTTTTGGCGCCACATCGTCGTCATGTGAGGGGTCGAAAATGCAGCTGTCTCAGCGGCTCGGCGCTGAGTTCCTCGGTACGTTCTGGCTGGTCTTCGGCGGTTGCGGCAGCGCCGTACTGGCCGCTGCGTTCCCCGAGGTAGGCATCGGGCTGCTCGGGGTTTCGCTCGCGTTCGGGCTCACCGTGCTGACGATGGCCTACGCCTTCGGGCACATCTCGGGCGGTCACTTCAACCCGGCGGTGACGGTCGGCCTCTGGCTCGGACGGCGACTGCCGGCCAAGGACGTGGCGCCCTACATCGTCACGCAGGTGGTCGCCGCCATCGCGGCCGCCGCGCTGCTGCTGGTCGTCGCCAACGGTTCGCCGACGTACAGTCTGGCCGACAACGGGCTGGCCGCGAACGGGTACGGCGACAAGTCTCCCGGCGGCTACGGCGTCGCCTCGGCGCTGGTGATCGAGATCGTGCTGACGCTGTTCTTCCTCCTGATCATCCTCGGCGCGACCGATCGCAGGGCACCCAAGGGCTTCGGGCCGCTGGCCATCGGCCTGTCCCTGACGCTGATCCACCTCATCTCCATCCCGGTCACGAACACGTCGGTGAACCCGGCCCGCTCGACCGGACCGGCGCTGTTCGTCGACGGCGCGCTGCCGCAGCTGTGGCTGTTCTGGTTGGCGCCGCTGGCCGGCGCGGTGATCGCTGGGCTCGCGTATCGCTTCATCACCGGGGAGACCGGCCAGGAGGCCATTGCCGGAGAGGCGCAGGACGTCCCCGCGTCCGACATGTCCATCGGTGACCTACCGGTGGCTCCGAAGGACAGGGGGACGGCGCCGGGCAGCAGCGATCGGCGGTGACGGGCGCTCGGTGGTGGCATCTGCTGACCGCCGCCGTCTCCGGGTCCGCGCTCGTGCTGCAGCTGGCAATCGTCCTGGCCAGCGACAACGACACGGCCATCGTCCGGTTGGTACGGCTGCTCAGCTTCTTCACGATCCAGAGCAACATCATCGTGACCGCTGTCGCGCTGACGCTGGTCATCCGACCGGATCGCGACGGGCAGTTGTGGCAGATCGCCCGGCTGGCGGCGCTGGTCTGCATCACGGTGACCGGCATCGTCTACGTGACCGTGCTGCGGGGGTTGGTGGAGCTCACCCCGGCCGGGCGGGTCGCCGACACCGGGCTGCACTACCTGACGCCGCTGCTCGTGGTCGTCGGCTGGCTGGCCTTCGGGCCGAGGCCGCGGATCGGCGTACGGGTCATCGTGGCGACCATGCTGTACCCCGCGCTGTGGCTGGCGTACACGCTGAGCCGTGGTGAGCTGACTGACGAGTACCCGTATCCGTTCGTCGACGTCACCGCCGAGGGATACGCCGCGGTCGCCCTGAACTGCGTCGTTGTGACGGCGCTCTTCCTGGCCGTGGCAGGCATCTACTTGTGGCTGGACACCAGGCTCAGAGCGGCGCCGAGTTCGCCAGCAGGGCCGCGCGCCACGCCCGCTCGCCGCCGGGGCCGGCGGCCGTCTCGCCGATGAAGCCGCGCAGCGTGTCGACGAAGCGGTCCGGCTCGTCACACTGCGGAAAGTGGCCAGATCGCTCGAAGACGCTGAGCCGACTGTCCGGAACCGCTTCGTGCGCCGCGTACCCATGCAAGACGGGGATGACCGAGTCCTGCTCGCCCCAGACCAGCAGCAATGGCTTACCGGCGAGCAGGTAGAACCGGTCGCCGCCGTGGACCCGTTGGCCGCCGACGTCGACCACGCTGCGGGCGGTGTGGACAAAGGCGGTGCGGGTCTCGCGGTCCGTCAGCGAAGCCAGCGCATAGGCCACCTGCGTCATCCCGGGGGCAATCCGGATCGGCAGCACCGCGAGCGCCCGGCCGACCGTTCGGTTGATCGCGCTGCCGATCCCGCGCGTGCGGGGGTTGAAGATCAGCGGTAGGACGTACTCGGCCGCGGGCAGGGTGACCGCCCGCAACGCGATGGAGACGTCCCGGCCGAGACCCCCCGAATCGACCAGGACCAGGCGCTGGACGAGTTGCGGGTACTGGTACAGGAACTGCATCGCCACCCCGCCGCCCAGGCTGTGCCCCACGATGGTGGCCGAGTCGATGTCGAGGGCGACCAGCAGATCACGGGCCAGGCTGGCGAAGGCGCCGAGGGAGTAGTCACCGGCCGGCTTCTCCGACTCGCCGTGCCCGAGCATGTCCGGGGCGATCACGCGGTGGTCGGCGCCGAGACGTTGCAGTGTCTCCTCCCAGCAACCTGAGCTGCTGGCAAGACCGTGCAGCAGTAGCACGGTCGGTCCGCTGTCACCGGCCGAGCGGTAGCTGAGCCGGTGGCCGTGGAGGCTAACCACATCCGTGCGGACCCCGTTACTCACGTGTAGCAACCTAGTCGGCCGGCCGCGGACCCGCGCAGGACGCCGGACCGCGGCGCGGCTACGGTGATCGCGCGGACAACGAGGAGGAGCGGGTGACCCACAGGCTCAGCGCGGACGTGCCACTGACGGTCGAGCCCGCCGCACGGCGGATGCCCGCCGCCGAGCGCTCCAGGGTGTTGGAGGCCCCGGGATTCGGACAGGTGTTCACCGACCACATGGTCACGGTCCGGTGGGTGAAGGGGCAGGGGTGGTGCGAGGCCCGGCTGTCGGCGTACGCGCCACTGACCCTCGACCCGAGCGCGACGGTCCTGCACTACGGCCAGGCGATCTTCGAAGGCCTCAAGGCCTACCACCAGGACGGTGGCGGGATCGCGACGTTCCGCCCGGATGCCAATGCCCGGCGGTTCGCCCGATCGGCCGTCCGGATGGCGATGCCCACCGTGCCGGAGGACGTGTTCGTCTCAGCCGTCGACGCGCTCGTGGACATCGATCGGGCCTGGATACCTACGGGCGCGGAGAAGAGCCTCTACATCCGGCCATTCATGATCGCGACCGAGGCCTTCCTCGGCGTCCGCCCGGCTACCCGGTACCTCTTCCTCGTCATCGCCTCGCCGGCTGGTGCCTACTTCCCGCAGGGCGTGGAACCGGTGTCGGTGTTCATCAGCGAGGACTACGTCCGGGCTGCCCCCGGCGGCACCGGCGAGGCCAAGGCGGCGGGGAACTACGCGGCGAGCCTGCTCGCGCAGCAGCAAGCCGCCGAGGAGGGGTGCGATCAGGTCGTCTGGATCGACGCGGTCGAGCGCCGCTACGTCGAGGAGATGGGGGGTATGAACCTGTTCTTCGTCCTTGGCTCCGGTGCGAATGCTGAGCTGGTCACTCCCGAGCTGACCGGGACCCTGCTCCGGGGAATCACCCGCGACTCGTTGCTCACCCTCGCCGATGATGCCGGCTATCGCGTGAGCGAGCGCCGCTTCTCCGTCGACGAATGGCGGGATGCGGCCACCGACGGGACGCTGACCGAGACCTTCGCCTGTGGCACCGCCGCCGTGATCACGCCGGTCGGTCACGTCAAGGCCAAGACCGGCGACTTCACCATCGCCGACGGCGGCACCGGGCCGATCACGCTTCAGCTGCGCCAGCAGCTGCTGGACATCCAGCACGGCCGCGTGGACGACCCCCGGGGCTGGGTGCATCGGGTCGCCTGATGCTGCGCTGGCGCGGGATGGATGCCACCCCGTCCGGGTGGGGACGGTCCGTCGTCACCATCGGCATGTACGACGGGGTGCATCGCGGGCATCAACAGATCATCAACGCCGCCGTCCGCCGGGCGCAGGAGCTGTCCTTGCCGTCCGTGGTGGTCAGCTTCGACCCGCACCCCAGCGAGGTGGTCCGACCGGGTTCGCACCCGCCGATCCTGACGTCGCCGGCCCGCAAGGCAGACCTGATCGAGGAACTCGGCGTCGACGTGCTGTGCGTGTTGCCCTTCACCAGGGAGTTCAGCCGCCTCGCCGCCGACGAGTTCGTACATCAGGTTCTCGTGCAGCGGCTGCACGTCGCGGCCGTCGTGGTGGGGGAGAACTTCCGGTTCGGGCACAAGGCGGCCGGAGACGTGGCGCTCCTGGGCGACCTGGGCCGGCGGTTCGGGTTCACCGCGGACGGTGTCGAGCTGTTCAGCGAGGACGACGTGGAGTTGTCCTCGACCTACGTCCGGGCCTGTGTCGCCGCTGGTGACGTCGACCGCGCCGCCCGGGCGCTGGGTCGCCCGCACCGGATCGAGGGGGTCGTCGTCCGTGGCGACAGGCGCGGTCGGGAACTCGGCTATCCGACGGCGAATGTGGAGCTACCGGCGCATACCGCGGTACCGGCAGACGGGGTCTACGCCGGTCATCTGGTCCGGTCCGGCGCCCTCCTGACGGCGGCGATCTCGGTGGGTACGAACCCGACGTTCTCCGGTGAGCAGCGTCGGGTCGAGGCATTCGTCCTGGACTTCGACGCCGACCTGTACGGCGAGCACGTCGGCGTGGAATTCGTGCACCGGCTGCGACCGATGGTGCGCTTCGACACGGTTGACGACCTGCTGGTCGAGATGGGCCGCGATGTGGAGCGAACCCGCGAGCTGCTCACATAGCCCGGGTGACCCCCGGGCACCAGTAGCCCCGGCTGCGCCAGGCGGGTTCCACGTCCACGATCAGGCGGCTGGTCTGTGATCTCAGGCTGTTGCCACGTCCAGTCGGGTGATCTAGGGAAGTCACCGGTTCCGGCCGGTCAAATCCCGAGATCATGGGCGACCGCGGAATCGCGCGACGTTCGGTCCGGCGCGTCTCGCGTCATCAACTCGTAAGAACGCTAACGCGGTGTGCCGGGTTAGCGTCCACGCGTCACTTCATTGGTGGTCCCGGCCGGTCCCGGTACGGGCGATTTGTGCTGCCCTCGGGGCGGCAGAAGGAGGCAGGCACAATGGCCGTTCGATCCCGAAAGACGATCCGTCCGCGCTGGCTGGTCAGCGCCGTCGCCGCCGGCGCCGCGTTGTCGGTGGCGGTGGGGTTGAGTACGTCCTTCGCGGAGGATCCGGTGCCGCCGCCGCCACCGTCCACCGGTACGGGCATTCCGCAGACCTACTTCGGGCCGCCGGCCTCGACGTCGTTCTCGGAGAACAATGAGTCGCTGGTCGGCCCGGTGCAGCTGCTCAAGTCCGGCACCGTCGACCTGGA
>JACCXW010000022.1 GCA_013696785.1 Geodermatophilaceae bacterium
TCGTCGAGTTGACCGATTGGGCCATCGTTGTGCTGTTCGAGGACGAGGCTGGCCGCTTCACCCTCCTTCCAGCCTGACGCTCGACTGCCTAGCCCAGCCGGCCGACCTGCTCGACGACGTCCTCGGCGCAGCCGTAGGACAGGGTCACCCCGGCGCCGCCGTGGCCGTAGCAGTGCACGACCGGGCGGCCCGCGGTGTCCTCTCGCTGCACCCGAACGGTAGGCCTGGTCGGCCGGGAGCCGATGCCGCGGGAAAGCACGGCCGCGCCGAGCAGCGCCGGGACGAGCGCCCGCGCGCGGGACAGGATCGCTGCTTCGACGGTCGGATCGGGTTCGCCCGAGTCGGCACCCTCGTCCGCGGTTCCGCCACACACCACATCATCGTGACGCGGTACGACGTACGTCATGCCGGCCGGATCCTCCTCGTCCAGCAGCCACTCGATGAGGCCGGGATTCGCCAGCCGCACCACTTGGCCGCGGACCGGGACCATGGAAGCGTCCCCAGCGAGCTCGCGGGCGCCCAAGCCCGTGCAATTGACCACCGCATCACCGACGGCATCGTCCACTGTGGACAGCCGCTGTACGACGACCGAGACCCCGAGCGCCTTGGCGCGCGACAGCAGCCACTCCAGGTACCGGCTCATGTCGATGACCGCGGCGGTGAACCCGAACCCGTCCACGAATCCGGCCGGGAGCTGGTCCGGCGTCAACCGGCGCAGCTCCGGAACGGCAGCCGCCCACCACGGATCCGGAGCGGGGGAGCGGAGCAGCTCTCGACCGGCGCGCAGCAGGACGCCGGTGTCGCCGTCGCGCGCCAGCTCGGCGAAGACCAGCCGACTGCGCGACGCCCACCGCGTCACCGCCTCGACCGGCCACGCCCGGTACGGGTACCACAGCGCCGCCGCAACCGCGGACGTCGTGCCTGCCGGTGGCGCTGCGGCCGTGACCACGACCCGATGCCCGGCCTCGGCGAGCCGGACCGCACAGGTCAAACCGATGACACCCGCGCCTACGACAGCGACGTGCATCAGCCGCGCACCAGTTCCGCCGCGAGCAGGTCCATGAGCAGACCGTCACGCCAGGTGCCATGCCGGTCGCGGGAGTACTGGCGCATGACGCCGACCGGCCGGAATCCCACCTTCGCGTAGCAGGCGACCGCTGCGGTGTTGGCAGCCTCCGGATCGATGACGAGCCGGTGGAACCCACGTTCGTCGACGAGGTGGGCGCACATGAGCCGAACCGCTTCGGTGCCGAGACCCCGCCCGTGCAAGGCCGGGTCCAGGAACAGGTCGAGGCCGGCGCGTAGGAACTCCTCGCCGCCTTCGGCGTACCACTGCAGGAAGCCGGCCACCCGGCCGTCCACCATGATCGTCGACGAGTGGGTGTCCGGCTCAGGGTCTGCGGGCCACCCGTCGTCCGGGAGCTGCCACCAGCGCACGACCTCCGGCTGGAGATGGATCTCCCGCAGCCGTTGATGGTGGTCGGTCCGGCAGGCCGTCAGGACAACCCGCGGACCGACCAGGTCCGCACTCATTCAAGCGAGGAGGGAACGCAGCACGAACTGCATGATCCCGCCGTGCCGGTAGTACTCGGCCTCGCCCGGCGTGTCGATCCGGACCACAGCTGCGAATTCGACATCCCCAGCCCGGACGGCGACCTCGTCCGGAACCGCGCCGTCGTTCAACGCGGTGACGCCGGTGATCGTGAACTCCTCGTCACCGGTGAGACCGAGCGACGCAGCGGACTCGCTCTCGCGGTACTGCAACGGCAGGACGCCCATCCCGATCAAGTTGGAGCGGTGGATGCGTTCGTAGGACTCCGCAATCACTGCCCGGACCCCCAGCAGCATGGTCCCCTTGGCCGCCCAGTCGCGCGACGACCCGGAGCCGTACTCCTTGCCCGCCAGTACGACGAGGGGAATGTCCTCCGCCGCATAGGCCTGTGCGGCGTCGTAGATCGTCGCCTGCTCTCCGGTCAGGTGGTTCTTCGTGAAGCCGCCCTCGACTCCGGGGACGAGCTGGTTGCGCAGCCGGATGTTCGCGAACGTGCCGCGGATCATCACCTCGTGGTTGCCGCGGCGCGATCCGTAGGAGTTGAAGTCGCGGCGGGCCACCCCGTGCTCGGTCAGGTACTGCCCGGCCGGTGAGTCGGCCCTGATCGACCCGGCCGGTGAGATGTGGTCTGTTGTCACTGAATCACCCAACGCCACGAGCGTTCGGGCGCCAGCTATGTCCACCACAGGTTGTGGTTCGGAGTTCATGCCCTCGAAGTACGGCGGGCGGCGCACATAGGTGGAATCGGGATCCCATTCGAACACGTCGCCGGTCGGTGTCGGCAATGACTGCCACCGCTCGTCGCCGGCGTACACGTCGGCGTAGTCCTTGGTGAACATCTCCGCGCCGATCGAGGCCGCGACGACCTCGGAGATCTCCCGTGCGCTCGGCCAGATGTCGCGCAGGAAGACGTCGGTGCCGTCGCTGTCCTGCCCAAGTGGCTCGGTGGTCAGGTCGATGTCCATCGACCCTGCCAGGGCGTATGCGACGACCAGCGGCGGCGAGGCGAGGTAGTTCATCTTGACGTCGGGGTTGATCCGGCCCTCGAAGTTCCGATTGCCCGAGAGCACCGACACCACGGCGAGGTCCGCCTCGTTGACTGCCACGGACACCGGCTCCGGCAGCGGGCCGGAGTTGCCGATGCACGTCGTACAGCCGTATCCCACGAGGTGGAATCCGAGCTTCTCCAGGTACGGGATCAGACCTGCCCGCTCGAAGTAGTCCATGACGACCTTGGATCCGGGGGCAAGACTCGTCTTGACCCAGGGCCGGCTCGTCAGCCCGCGCTCGACCGCGTTCTTGGCCAGCAGTGCCGCGCCGATCATCACCTGCGGGTTGGACGTGTTCGTGCACGACGTGATGGACGCGATCACCACCGAGCCGTGGTCGACCGCGGTCTCGGTGCCGTCCTCCATCGTCACCGACGTCGGACGTCGTGGTCGGTCTCCGTTGGATTCGCGCTCGGGCTCGTTGGGTGTCCCGTCAGGCCCGTTGCCGGACTCGTGGGAGGGTGCGTCGCTGGCCGGGAAGGACTCCGCGGATGCCTGGTCCACGGCCGAGACGATCCCGTCGTGGTCCTCACCGTCCACATAGGACCCGAGGACGGAACGGAAGGCGTTCTTGGCGTCGGTCAGTGGGACACGGTCCTGCGGGCGCTTGGGTCCGGCGATGGAGGGTACGACGGTCCCCAGGTCGAGTTCGACGTACTCCGAGTACGCCGGCTCGACTGACGTGTCGTGCCACAACCCCTGTTCCTTGCAGTACGCCTCGACCAGGGCGAGCCGATCCGGGGAGCGGCCGGTCAGGCGCAGGTAGTCGATCGTCTCGGAATCGATCGGGAAGATCGCACAGGTCGAGCCGAATTCCGGGCTCATGTTGCCTATCGTGGCCCGGTTGGCGAGCGGCACGGCCGCCACGCCCTCGCCATAGAACTCGACGAACTTCCCGACCACGCCGTGCCTTCGCAACATCTCGGTGATCGTCAGCACGAGGTCGGTCGCGGTGGCGCCTTCCGGCAGCGAGCCGCTGAGCTTGAAGCCGACGACCCTGGGAATGAGCATCGACACCGGCTGCCCGAGCATCGCCGCCTCGGCCTCGATGCCGCCGACGCCCCAGCCCAGCACGCCGAGACCGTTGACCATCGTCGTGTGCGAGTCGGTGCCGACGCAGGTGTCGGGGTAGGCCTGCCCGTTGCGCTCGAAGACGACGCGAGCCAGATGCTCGATATTGACCTGGTGCACGATCCCGGTCCCGGGCGGCACCACCTTGAACTCGTCGAACGCACTCTGCCCCCAGCGCAGGAACTGATAGCGCTCCACGTTGCGCTGGTACTCGAACTCGACATTGCGCTCAAAGGCGTCCGCACGACCGAAGACGTCAGCGATCACGGAGTGGTCGATGACGAGCTCGGCCGGCGCGAGGGGGTTGATCCGCTCCGCGTCCCCGCCGAGTTCGAGCATCGCCTCACGCATCGTGGCGAGGTCGACGACGCAGGGCACCCCGGTGAAGTCCTGCATGATGACGCGTGCCGGCGTGAACTGGATCTCCCGGTTCGGCTGCGCTTGCGGGTCCCACGTACCGAGAGCCCGGATGTGGTCGGCGGTGATGTTCGCGCCGTCTTCCGTGCGCAGCTGGTTTTCCAGCAGGACCTTGAGGCTGTACGGCAGCCGGCCAGCACCGTCCACAGTGGACAGCCGGAAGATCTCGTACGACGCTCCGCCGACCTCGAGCTGTCCGCGCGCCCCGAAACTGTCCTGGCTCACTTATGTAGTCCTTTCGACGGGGCTAGGTCTTCATTCTTCCGTATGACCGCCGATCGGGTGACATCCGCCCGGGGCGCTCGCCGTGCGGTAACGGCGGACTGGTTAGCGCAGATTTCTGCTCACGGTCGACCACAGGTAACCCAAGACCGCAAGATTGGCAAGATGGCCACCGAGACCCGGCACGAGCAGCAATGGAACCGTCGCCGGTTCCTCGGCGCAGTGCGGCGTCGCCGGACTGGCGGCGCTCGCGCAGGTGCCCCTCGCGCGGGGCGCGCTGGCGTCACCGGAGTCGGAGTCGGGCAGCTACCCGTTCAGCAGAACCGTCAGCCGATCGGCGTCACCGGGTTGGACGCTCGCCGCGTTCGTCGTCGAGGACGGCAAGCCCGGAGCCCAGCAGATCTAGCACTGCCACCTGTGTAATGATGTAATCATGTCGAGTCTCTACGACCACGCCGGTGGCCAGGACGCGTTGCACCGGTTCATCGACATCTTCTACAGCAGCGTGCTCGCCGACCCGGTCCTGCAGCCGTTGTTCGGATCCGGCCGACCAGAGCACGTCGCGCATCTGACCGCCTTCGACGCCGAGTCCTTCGGCGGTTCCGACGTGTTCACCCGCGATCTGGGCGGGTTCTCGGGTTTGATCGACACCCACCGCGGATTGAAGATCACCGAGCCACAACGGCAGCGATTCGTCGAGCTGTATCTCGCGCCGCCGACACAGCCGGCCTGCCGGCGGACGAGCCATTCCGCGAAGCACTGCGCTCGCACGTCGAGTTCGGCTCACGGGTCGCCGTGCAGAACTCGCACGCACAGACCGACGACCAACTGCACCCG
>JACCXW010000039.1 GCA_013696785.1 Geodermatophilaceae bacterium
GGTGGAGCTGAGGGGATTTGAACCCCTGACCCCCTCGATGCGAACGAGGTGCGCTACCGGACTGCGCCACAGCCCCGGGTCTCCCCGAGATCGCCGCAACGATACCGGAACGGCGGCCTGAGTCGCCGATTGCCTCAGTCGCCGACTGCCCGCTTGACCTGCCACTCCGCCACGTCGGCGAAGTTCGGGTCGTCGTCGTCGATGCTCACCAGCTGGTCGTCCAGCTGCTGCCGCGGACGGGGGGCGGTCGCTTTGTTCACGTACGTCGGAGCCGGAATCGGGTGTGGCGCCCAGCCGGTGGGCAGGGATGGCTTCTTGACCTTCGTGATCGGCGCGGTGACATCGACGTCGGAGAACGTCGGCGGCCGTCGGCCTGGAGCCCGGGCCGGCGTGGGGCGGTCGGCGAAACGGATCGAGCGCCGGTCCCGGCGTTCCGCCTCGCGTTGCGCCTCCAGCCGCAGGTACACGATGTAGGCGAAGACCATCAGATCCAGCACGATCTGCGCGGTCCAGAAGTAGGACCGGAAGAACAGCGCGAGCAGCGCCCAGATCACCGCCAGGGCGATGAGGCCGACGAGCGTCCGCCGGCGGCGGGAGACGACATCGGCTTCCACTCGAGGGTCGCGCAGTGGTCGCTTCAGGACGGCCATCGCCCCTTCGGCGAACCCGCCGGAGCCGTCTGAGTCGGCCCCCCGGCGACGGAGTATCCGCATCGTCGAGCCCGTCCCTTCGCTCGTGACTGCCTCGCTGCTACCGCGGCGGAGCACCATCGGAACGAGCACGACGATCCACAGCACGACCAGGACGGCCAGCAGGATTCCCGAGCCCATTCACCTCTCCTGTCCCATCCGTCACGTTCCGCGCTCACGGTAGACAGCGGGGGCAGGCCAGGAGGGGACGCCGGTCGGTGTGTCGCGCAACCGGCGGTGACAGCGGTGTCAGGTCGTCGAGATCCGGCGGATCATGCCACCGGGAACGTCCTCGACGGTCACCGCGAAACCCAGGTGGTCCCGGTAGGCACCGTCGATGTCCAGGTACCGCAGGTACAGCGCCTCCTGCCGGAAGCCCAGCTTCTCGACGACCCGGCGACTGGCCGTGTTCTCCGGCCGGATGTCGACCTGGATCCGGTGCAGTCCCACCGGCCCGAAGCAGTGGTCGACGGCAAGCGCGAGCGCCGTCGTCGTGATCCCGCGGCCGGCAACCTCCTTGTCGATCCAATACCCCACGTGCGCCGACCTCAGCACACCCCTGACCACGTTGGAGACCGTGATCTGACCGACCAGCACGTCGTCGTACAGCACCCCGAACGGCAACGAGATCCCTCGCCTCGCCAGGCCGCGCAACACCTTAAGCATCGACAGGTACGCCGATCGGGTGTGCCGCTGCGTCCACGGGTACGGCGAGGACGGCTCCCACGGGGTCAGCCAGGCCTCGTTGCGCAGCCGCAGCAGACTCCACTGCCCGGCATCGCGCCACCGCAACGGCCGCAGCGCTACCCGGCCGTACACCAGCCGGGCCGGCCAGCCGGGGTGCCCGGCGGCCATCAGGTGTTGATCAGCAGCGGCATCGCCGTCACCGGTTCGCCCTCGGCTACCTCGGTCACGTCCTCCGCGATGACGATCAGGCAGTTCGCCTGGGCCATGCCGTGCAGCAGGTGCGTGCCGGTGTCACCGACCGGCTCGGCGACGTACCCCCCGTCCGGATGGCGGTAGATCCGTCCCTGCCGGTACTGCTTGCGTCCGGCCGGCGACTCGAGCGCGCCCCCGCAGACCGCCTGGACGGTACGCCGGAAGAGCTGCTTCTTGCCCAGCATCAGGCGGATCGCCGGACGGACGAAGACCTCGAAGCTGACCAGTGCGCTGACCGGGTCGCCCGGGACGCACAACGTCGGCACCTGGCGGGAACCCAGCCGGCCGAATCCCTGTGCCGCGGCCGGCGTCATCGCCACTCGCGCGAAGTCCATGTCGCCTAGTTCGCCGAGGACCTCCTGTACGACGTCGAACGAGCCGGTGCCGAAACCGCCGCTGACCACCAGGATGTCGCCGCGGAGCAACTGGCTCTCCATCGCCTCCAGCAGTCTCCGCTTGTCGCTGGGCACGATGCCCCCGCGGTAGACCTCGGCACCGGCATCCCGTGCGGCGGCGGCGAGCGCGTAGCTGTTCACGTCGACGATCTCGCCGATCCCGGGCGTGATCCCGACGTCGATCAGCTCGTCACCGGTCGACACGACGACCACGCGGGGCCGCGGCCGGACGTGGATCCGTTCCCGGCCGACGGCGGCCAGCAAACCCACCTGGGCGGGGCCGATCGGCGTACCGACAGATACCGCGACGTCGCCGGGCGCCACGTCCTCGGCGACTCGGCGGACGAACGACCACGCGGGCGCGCTCCGGTACACCGCCACCCTTGCGACACCCCGGTCGGTCCATGACGTGGGGATGATGACGTCGGCACCGGCCGGGAGGATGGCTCCGGGCGTGACCCGGATCGCCATTCCCGACGCGATCGACTGCACGACCCGGGCGCCGGCGTCGGCCTCGCCCACCACCGCGAGCATGGCCGGATCTTCCGCGGTGGCGGACTCGACATCGGCGGTACGAGCGGCGTACCCCTCGATCCCGGTCTGGTCGAAGGACGGCAGCGAGATCTCGGACACGACGTCCTCGGCGCAGAGCAGACCCTGGGCATCGAGCAGTGCCAGTTCGATCGAGTCCGGCTGCGGAACGCTGGCGAGAATCCGGTCGATGTGCTCCTCGACTGTTCTCATGCCGCCTCCGCGGCGGGAAGTGCGTCGGCGGTTCTCATGCCGCCTCCGCGGCGGGAAATGCGTCGGCGGTTCTCATTTCACGACGCCTCCGAAGCGGAAACGGATCGGCGCGTCTCGACCGATCACTTACGCTCCGCCGGCGACAAAGCCGTCCAGCCAGCTGCGGAACTCCGGCCCGATGTCCTCACGGTCCACCGCCAGCCGTACGACGGCCTTGAGGTAGTCCAGTCGGTCGCCGGTGTCGTAGCGGCGGCCACGGAACACCACGCCGTGCACGGCCTCGCCTCGCGCGACGAGGGCGCGAATGCCGTCGGTGAGCTGGATCTCGCCACCGCTTCCGGGCGGGGTCTCCCGCAATGCCCCGAAGATGGTCGGGGACAAGACGTAGCGGCCGATCACGGCCAGCGTGCTCGGGGCAACATCCGGGTCGGGCTTCTCCACCAGGTCAGTGATCGTCCAGACGTCCTCTTCGTCGGTCGCCGTCACCGAGGCGCAGCCGTACTTGGAGATCTCCTGCAGCGGTACTTCCAGCAGCGCGACGACGCTGCCCCCACGATGCTGCTGGACGTCCAGCATCCGTTCCAGCAGCCGATCCCGCGCGTCGATGAGGTCGTCCCCGAGGAGTACGGCGAACGTCTCGTCGCCGACGTAGGACGCCGCCTGCAGGACGGCGTGTCCGAGCCCCTGCGGCTCGCCCTGGCGAACGAAGTGCATCTGGGCCAGTTCGCTGACGTGCCGTACAGCGCTCAGCCGAGCTGCGTCGCCCTTCTTCTCCAGCGCCGCCTCGAGTTCGGGCTGCCGGTCGAAGTGGTCGGCGATCGCGTCCTTGCCGCGGCCGGTGACCATCAGCAGTTCGGCGAGGCCGGCCCGAACGGCCTCCTCGACGATGTACTGCAACGCCGGCTTGTCGACGACCGGCAACAACTCCTTGGGCACCGCCTTCGTGGCGGGCAGGAACCGGGTGCCGAGACCGGCCACCGGTATGACGGCCTTGCGCGCCGCGTTGGCGCTCCTGGCCGTCGGCAGCGGGGAACCCTGGGTCATATGCGGCAGCCTATCCGTGAGCGTTCGGCCCCTTACAGTGCAGCGTGCCCGATGACGTCTCGCCCGAACCGGCCAAGGCGGCGATGCGCCGCCGCATGCTGGCTCGTCGAGCCGCCGTCACCGATCTCGCGACCGCGGCGAGCGCGGTCCGCCGGCACGTCCTTGCCGCGCCGTGGTCCCGGACCGGCTGTTGCGTCGCGGCGTACGTCCCGATCGGCTCCGAGCCCGGGTCGCTCGACCTGCTGGACGCCCTGACCGTCGGCGGTTGCCGCGTCCTGCTTCCGGTCGTCTCCACCGACGTCCTGGACTGGGCGGTGTACGACGGGGCGTTGGCACCCGGACCCTGGGGCCTGCGTCAACCAGCGGGGCGGCGGCTGGGCGCAACCGCCCTCGCTCAAGCCGACGCCGCACTGGTGCCCGCTCTCGCGGTGGACCTGCAGGGCACCCGGCTCGGGCGCGGCGCGGGCTTCTACGACCGGAGCCTTCCCTATGCCACGCCCCAGACGCCGCTCGTCGCGCTGTTGCACGACGGTGAGCTGGTCGATGAGGAACTGCCGTCCGACGAACACGACGTCCCGATGACGGCAGCCATCACACCGACTGGCGGACTCGTCCAGATCGGCCGTTCCTGACGAACTCGACGACGTGCCGAGCGAGCTCCGGCCCGGCGTCCTCCTGCAAGAAGTGCCCGGCGCCGGCGATGACGGGATGCTCCCGGCCACGCGCGCCGGGAAATGCCTGCTGCAGCACCGGACTCCAGTGCCCCGTGATCGGATCGGAGTCGCTGAACGCGACCAGCACCGGAGTGTCCGATGTGGACAGTGCTGCCCATGCTGACCGGTTCGCCGTACTCGCGGGATCGGTCGGTGCAGTGGGAACGAGCAACGGGAACGCTCGTGCCGCGACCTTGTGCTGCTCGGTCGGGAACGGCGCGTCGTACGCCGCCCGTACCTCCGGACTCAGCTGGGTGCGGCAACCGCCCTGGACCACTCGGGAGATGTCGAGGGTCCGGGCCCGCTCGACCGCGCGACGGAAGTCCCACCAGATGTCGGGCATGGGTTCGTCACCGCTGGGCAGCAGGGTGTTGGCTGCGACCAGCCGGGCGAATCGGCCGGGATTCTCGGCAGCCAACCGCAATCCGATCAGGCCGCCCCAGTCCTGACCGACGAGTGTGGCCTCGCTGAGGTCCAGGTGGTCGAAGACGAGCGCCCGGGTCCACTCGACGTGTCGCAAGGTGCTGTAGTCGGTGAGGTGGCTCGGCTTGTCCGACCGCCCGAAGCCGATCAGGTCGGGCGCGATCGCGCGCAGTCCGGCGGCGGCGAGCACCGGAATCATCGCGCGGTAGAGGAAGGACCACGTCGGCTGACCGTGCAGCAGCAGCACCGGCGGCCCGTCCACAGGCCCCTCGTCCACATAGGCCATCCGGAGCGTCCCGTTCTCGCCGTCACCGATGTCGGCGTAGCGCGGCTGATAGCCGAACCCGGGCAGATCGAGGAAGCGATCCTCCGGCGTACGCAAGTAGTCCATGTCGGCAGCGTCTCAGGTCGTGGCAGGCTGATGCGCGTGGCCGACTGGAGTTTCGAAGGTTTGCGGGCGCTGTTCATCAACTGCACGCTCAAGCGCTCCCCGGAACGCTCGCACACCGGCGGTCTGGTCGACATCAGCGCCTCGATCATGCGCAAGCACGGCGTCGACGTCGACGTCATCCGCGCTGTCGACCACGACATCGCCACCGGCGTCTACGCGGACATGACTGAGCATGGCTGGGCCACCGACGAGTGGCCGGCCCTCGTTGAGACGGTTCTCGCAGCCGACATCCTGGTCATCGCCGGACCGATCTGGCTCGGCGACAACAGCTCGGTGACCAAGCGCGTCATCGAACGGCTCTACGCCTGCTCGAGCGAGTTGAACGACGACGGCCAGTACGCGTTCTACGGGCGGGTCGGTGGTTGCCTCATCACCGGGAACGAGGACGGCATCAAGCACTGCGCCAGCAACGTCCTATACAGCCTGCAGCACCTCGGGTACACGATTCCGCCGCAGGCCGACGCCGGCTGGATCGGGGAGGCCGGCCCCGGACCGTCCTACCTGGACCCTGGCTCGGGTGGCCCGGAGAACGACTTCACCAATCGCAACGCGACGTTCATGACGTGGAACCTGATGCACCTGGCGAAGATGCTGCGCTCGGCCGGCGGTATTCCGGCGTACGGGAACCAGCGCTCGGCCTGGGATGCCGGGAGCCACTTCGATTTCGAGAACCCCGAGTACCGATAAGGCGGTACGGCGAGGCTTCCACTCGGCGCTACGTCGGGTCCCGTCGGAAGATCACGACCAGAACTCGCAGGACGAGGACGACCGCGACGACGAGCAGTCCGTAGCCGAACATCGCGAAGAGCTGTACCGACTCGGTGACCTGCGGGCCGCCGGGGTTGGCGAGCAAGAGCACGGCCATCACTCCCGCGGCCGCCCCGAGGACGGTGAGCAGCGCCTGGTGCAGCAGATCGGTGACCACGCGACGGTCCCGGCTGTCGGCGAAGAGCCGGACGTTGACACTGAGCCGGCCATGCTCGACCGCGTCGGCAATACGGTCGACCCGGCGCGGCAACCGGCGCAGCACCGGCAACAAGGCGGCCAGCTCCTCCTCGACCGACTGGCGCAGCCGCTCCGGCGCGAGCGCCTCGTTCACACGGTCGCGACCGGTCTCGCGGGCCCGCGTCACAAGGTCGAACCGCGGGTCGATGATCAGGAGAGTCCCTTCCAGCGTCGCGAACGTCCGGAAGACCGCGGCCACCTGAGGCGGAATCGCGAGCCGGTGCGAGGTGATCAGCCGGAACAATGCGGTGAACGCCACCGCGCCCGTCTTGGCGCCGGGTGAGGTGTACCGGACGATGAGCACCCCGAGGGCCCGCTCCAACTCCCGCTCGTCGATATCTTCCGGCCGGTCGACGAGTTCGAGCAGCGCGTCACTCGTAGCGAGGGAATCGCCCCGCCCCAGACCCGCCA
Source organism: Geodermatophilaceae bacterium (assembly GCA_013696785.1). Classification (GTDB taxonomy): domain Bacteria; phylum Actinomycetota; class Actinomycetes; order Mycobacteriales; family Geodermatophilaceae; genus JACCTY01. Next base: position 6,815 of record JACCXW010000039.1, read on the forward strand.
TCAAACGCCCGATCGCCATCCGGGTCGTGCCGTCGAGGCGGCCCACCGAACCGAGATCGAGCAGCCCCAGGGAGCCGTCGTCCTCGACGAGCACGTTGCCCGGGTGCAGGTCGACGTGGAACATGCCGCGGTCGAGGACCTGATCGAAGACGGCTTCCAGCAGCGTGGTGGCGATCCCCCGGCGGCGCTCGGTGTCCATTGCCGTCAGCACCGGCTCGGCGGCGGCCAGCGGGGTACCCATCAGCCTTTCCATCACGAGGACACGTTCGGTACAGAGCTGCGGATGCGGGATCGGCACGCGTACGCCCCGTGCCGGCGACGCCGCGAGTGCCGCGGCCATCGCGCGCAGGTTGTCTCGCTCCGTGGTGAAGTCGAGCTCCTCACGCAAGGCGTCACCGAAGCCGACCGCGAGGTTCGCCAGACCCAGGGACCGCCCCCAGTCCGTGCGAGCCTCGAGGGTGCGGGCGAGACGCAGCAGGATATCCATGTCGCGCTCGACCACCTGGGCGATCCCGGGACGTTGCACCTTGACCACGACTTCGGCCCCGTCCGGAAGCCGGGCGGCATGCACCTGCGCTACCGATGCGGCCGCAAGCGGCTGGGGATCGACGACGGCGAAAACGTCTTGAAGGGGGCGGCCCAACTCGGCCGTGAGTACCGCCTCGACCTCCTCCCAGGGGATCGGCTCCGCCTTGTCCTGCAGTTTGGTCAGCTCGTGGACGAACTCGGCCGGCATCAGGTCGCGTCGGGTGGATAGCTGCTGGCCGAGCTTGACGAACGTGACCCCGCCCTCGTCCATGGCCCGGCGTACCGATCGCGCCAGCTCGTGACGCGATGTCGACGACTCCAGGCCGGCGTGCCGCTGCCCGCGGAGGAACCGCCCGAGTCCGTGCCGTACGGCGATCCGCAGGATCTGTGAGTACCGCCGGGTACGGGCCAGCCGGCCGCGCCACCCCCGCCACAGCTCGATCGGACCGGGCAGGGACCCGTCGGGCACGATCACCTCTGCGATGACCAGGACGACCATGGCCAGCAGGCTGGCAGTGCTGATGGCCAGCACTCCGAGCAGAAGAGCAGTCCCCACGTCGGTCGGCGTGGGCGGAAGGAACGATGTCAGCAGCGGCTCGGCGACAAGGAACGCGAGAAGTGCTGCCAGCACCGTTCGTAGCAGGCCCAGCCGGACCCCGAGCAGGCGGCGGATGACGGCGCCGAACGCCAGCACCGTCACCACGGTCGTCGGGATCAGCAGCAGATACCTCAGCAGCGTCTCCACGCCAGCCCTCCTCGATCCAGGTGGGCGGGCTCAGCCCGCCGACACCTCGCCTCCGACAGCATCGTGCCCGCGGCGGCGGACACCGGCCGCGGAGGCCAAGGATCACAGCCTGCACCCGGTGCGCCGTCCGGGCTCCCCCGGGCGACATGCCGCATCGCCGGCACCGCTGTCAGCGGATCAGCCCGGCGCCGGTCCCTGCAGGTCGCCGAGATGGATCCGCAAGGCGGTTCTGACCACGTCTGCGGAGGTCCTGACCGGGTCCAACAAGAGGTGGAAGGTCAGCCCGTCGAGCAATGCCCAGAGTCGCTCGGTCTCCAGTGCCAGATCACGACTGGCATGGACGTCGCCGAGTTCTGCCAGCCCGGCGAGGCTGTCGTGACAGATCGTCCGAAGGCCCTCGTCGGCCTCTCGCCGGATCGCGGCCATGCCCGGATGCGACAGCATCTGGGCCGTGAACGCCGCCCAGACGCGGGCCTCGGTCAACCGCTCCTCGTCGAGCGGGAGGCTCTGCTCCAACAGCGCCATCGCAGCGTCCACGCCCCGCCCGGCAGCGGCGATCGCCGACCTGGCGGCAGCACCCGCCTCGATCCGCTTGCCGGCCCGGTCGATGACCTCGCGCATGGCGAAGTCCAAGAGGTCGTCCTGCGTGGCGAAGAAGTGGCGGACCGAGCCCATGGAGAGACCGGCCTCCCGCGCGACACCGCGGACCGAGGCCGCCGGAACTCCGTCGCGCCGGACGATCCGCCACACCGCGTCGGCGAGCGCGGAGCGGCGCTCGGCGTGATCGACTCGGATAGGCATGTGCAAGTTCTAGCACAGCCGTGCTAGCGCTATTTTGCTAGCACGGTCGTGCTACGGAGGGAGCGGTCATGCTCGTTGGTGCGATCCTCGCGTGCGAGGTGGCGTTCTGGGTACTGCTCGGCGCCGGATTGACCGCCCGCTACGTGTGGCGCCGCCCCCGGCTCGGGTGGGCACTGCTGTTGGGCTCGCCGGCTGCCGATGTCGCGCTGCTGGCGTTGACGGCGGTGGATCTGCACCGTGGCTCAGCTGCCACCCAGGCCCATGCCCTCGCCGCGGTGTACATCGGGTTCACCATCGCCTTCGGCCACAGCCTCGTTGCCTGGGCGGACCGACGGTTCGCGCACCGCTTCGCCGGGGGCCCGCCACCGGCCGCGCGACCAGCGGGTGGACAGCTTCGGGTTCGCCACGAGTGGCGCGAGTTCGGCAAGGCCACGCTGGCCTGGGCGATCTCGGTCGCGATCCTGCTCGGTCTGGCCGCGATGGTCGGTGACGTTCAGCGCGCCCAAGCGCTGCTGACTTACGTCGGCGTCCTGAGCGTCGTGCTCGTCATCTGGTTCCTCACCGGTCCGGCTGCAGCGGTAGTCGGGGCCAGCCGCCAACTCACGGAGACACGTCATGACCGACAGCGAGCCGAGCACCACTCGGGGCAGTGATCCGATCGGTGACCGTCGGGAGGGAATGCCCCTGGCGTGTCAGACTGTTAGCAGTCGCACGAGCGGAGTGCCAGCACCACGGCCACTGTGCTCGAGCAGTTGATCCGTGCTTCAGGAGGGACCCAACGTGCCGACGTACCAATACGCCTGCACCGTCGCGAGCTGCGGCCACGAGTTCGACACGGTCCAGGCATTCTCGGACAACGCCCTGACGCAGTGTCCGGAGTGCTCGGGACGTCTGCGCAAGGTCTGGGGATCGATCGGGGTCGTCTTCAAGGGCTCCGGCTTCTACCGCAACGACAGTCGCGAGGGCGCCAAGAAGCACGAAGAGGGCAAGAACAGCGACCGTAAGAACAGCGACAGCGAGAACGGCAGTAACAAGGACTCCAAGGAGTCGTCTTCCGCCAAAGCGTCTTCCGACAAGTCGGCGAGCGCCTCGACAACGTCCACCAGCGACTCGGGCACGTCAAAGACGGCGCCGGCCAGCAAGCCCTCCGGTGACTCGTCATCCGGTGCAAAGCACAAGCCGGCGGCGGCTTCCTAGCTGTCGGCAGCCGACTGCAGCTGCTCGTCCGAGATCGCTGCCGGCTCGCGGCGGCGCCCCCCGCGTCGAGCGCCGTACGGCCTCATCCACAGCTGCGTGACGTCGTCCACACCCGGGCCGTCATCTGCTCATCGGTAGCCGCGGCGTCCTAACGTCCACGCGTCAACTCGACGTGCTGGCGGAGGACCCCGATGCGACGGATCGACCGATTCCGGTTCACGACCTGGCGGTGGCTGCGCTGGGGCCGTCGGCTGCTGGCCCTTGGGTTGCTCGCCGCTGCCGTCGTGCTGGCCGCCACCGAGCCGAAACCCGTCGCGGCGAGAGAACCCACCATCGACGTACTCGTGGCCGCTCACGACCTGGCAGCCGGAAGTGCCGTCGCTGCAGGCGACCTCCGAGTTCGGGCCTGGCCCATCAGGCTCGTCCCCGCCGCGACGCTCACCCCGACCGACGACCCCGTCGGGCGGCTGCTGGCCGGGGCGATCCGGGCCGGCGAGGCGGTCACGGATGTCCGGCTGCTCGGTCCGGGCCTCGTCGAGGCACTGGGTCCCGGCCTGCGCGCCGTTCCGATCCGGCTGACCGACGCCGGCGTCGTGGCGCTCCTGCGCGCCGGGGACCGGATCGACATCTACGCGATCGGTGCCGACGCGGGCACGGAGCGGAGCAACCTCGTCGCGGCGTACGCGCTCGTCCTGGCGGTCCCCGCGCAGCAGGACTCGGTGGTCCCCGAAGGGGGGATCATGGTCGTCGCCGTCCCGGAGTCGACCGCGCTGGACGTGGTCGAGGCCGCGTACACCCGCTCGCTCGCCGCTACGCTGACGCCGCCGTGACGGACTGACCAGGTCCGCCAGCCATCCTGGAGGGCACATGCTGAAGGGTTTCAAAGACTTCCTGTTGCGAGGAAACGTCGTCGACCTCGCCGTCGCCGTCGTCATCGGCGTCGCGTTCGCGGCCCTGGTCACCAGTTTCACCGAGTCCTTCCTGAATCCGCTGATCGCCCTTATTGGCGGCGGCGGCGTCAATGGCGGGTCGATCGAAGTCGATGACCAGCTCTTCACGTGGGGGGCGTTCCTCAACTCCGTGCTCACGTTCGTGCTGACCGCCGCGGTCATCTACTTAGTCGTCGTGGTGCCGATGAAGAGGCTCCAGGAGCGACGCCAGCGCGGCGAGGAAGCCGGACCCGCGGCTCCGACCGACATCGAGTTGCTGGCCGAGATCCGCGATCTGCTGGCAGCGCAGCGGAACGCGCCACCGCAGGCGGACACCAAGACCTTCTGACCCGGCGTACGACGCGGCGCTAGCCTTCGTGGTGCGGCGGGCGCTCGCGCAGGTAGCGCTCCTCGTCGGAGTCGGGGGGATCCGACAACTCACCCCAGCCTTCGCCGGTCTCGTCCTGGGTTCGCCGTGGAAGCACCGGCTGCACATCGGGTTGGCCGGCGGGCAGCGGCTGCTTCGGGTCGGACATGCTGTCCATCATGACCGGACGATCCTGGCCTCGTAACTTCAGTGACCGGGTCACCCGGCCCTTGCCGGGTCCCCGCGACTTTCTCAAGCTGGCCCTCGATGGCGGATTCCGTGGTCACAAGCACCCGTCACGAGAACTCGACCAGGTGCCACAGGTGCGCCAACCGCTACCGGCGCTGACCGCCGCACAGACCAGCATCACCTGGGTCGGGCACGCCAGCTACATCATCAGGACCGGTGGCCTGACCGTGCTGGCCGATCCGTTGTGGTCGGCATCGATACCCGGACGGATCCGTCGGCTGACCCCGCCCGGCATTGCCTGGGAGGCGTTGCCGAATGTTGACGTGGTGGTTATCAGTCACGACCACTACGACCACCTCGACGCCCCCACCATGAAGCGGTTGCCCCGCGATACTCCGATCCTCGCGCCGGCCGCGCTCGCCAG
>JACCXW010000047.1 GCA_013696785.1 Geodermatophilaceae bacterium
GATGCCGAGGAGCTGGTCGGTCTCGGAGCCGGCGATCGGCGGCTCGTGAAAGGCGATTGAAGTCATGCCGCTGACGCTAGCGTCGATCCCGGACGACCCTCGTCCGGAAATGAGGTTCGTCAGGATGGACACCGCGAGCCGCGATCCAGGCGTCGTACCGCATCGTGTCCTCGCCCGAGCTGCGCGAGGCCGCCGGCCAGCTCGGCCGGCTCCTGACGCGAGCCGACTCGACCGGCTAACCCGCCCCGCGTCACCACGGCATGTCCGCAGGGTCGGAAGCCGGTGGGCTTGCGGACAGGTGGGCTCAGCGGGCCGTGGTCAGGTCCTGCGAACCGATCACCCGGAGCAGGTCGAGCTTGTCCCGGGCGTCGGTCCCTTCGGTGGGGAAGAACACCAGCAGGCGGATGTCGGCGGTAGGCGTCAGCAGAACCTCACAGGTGAGGTGCAGCAGTCCTACTTCGGGATGGATGAGCCGTTTGTGGTCGAACTGACGCACGGCGACCTCGTGGACCGTCCACAGGCGCTCGAACTCGGGGCTGCAACCACGCAGGTCCCGCACCAGGCTGTCCACATCGGTGTCGCCTGCCCGGCGCGCAGCGGTCACGCGTAGGGCGTTGACATGGGCAGTGGCATGGTGATCCCAATCCGCCCGCGGGAAACGCTCGCGGCAGGACGGGTCGGTGAACCACCGCCAGGCGAAATTTCGGTCACGTCCGGGTCGGCCAGCTTCGGGGCCCAAGACGATGTCAGCGAGGCCGTTCTGCCACAGCACCTCGTCGAGGTCACTGACGATGCAGACGGGAACGTGGACGAGGTGTTCGGCCAGCGCAATCAACCCCGGCCGCAGGTGCGCGGTCCCGCCGTGTCGCGGTGGCGGGGTCAGGCCGCAGAGGTGGAACACGTGGTCGCACTGATCCACGTCAAGGCGCAATGCCCGGCCGAGGGCGATCAAGATCTGCTCGGATGGGTGCGGGCCGCGGCCCTGCTCCAGCCGGGTGTAGTAGTCCGTGGACATCCCGACCAGGCCGGCGACTTCGTCGCGGCGTAGGCCGGGAGTGCGCCGGCGCAGGAAGTCGGCGAGTCCGGCACGGTCGATCACCCCCCGAGCATGCCTGCAATGCCGGGACGCAACCAGGGACTACCGGTCCGGGCCTCAACACGTCCTGGTTGTCACCCGCCGCACCGGTGACAGTGGGAGGCACTTGATCGGCAACGAAAGGAACACGTCATGAACACCACCCGCCAGCTGGGCCGAAACGGTCCCGTCGTCTCGGCCATCGGACTGGGCTGCATGGGAATGTCCGGCATGTACGGCCCGTCCGACGACCAGCAAGGCATCGCCACCATCCACACCTACCTCGACGGCGGCGGCACGCTGCTAGACACCGGTGACTTCTACGGGTCCGGCCACAACGAGTGGTTGATCCGCCAAGCACTTGCTGAGCGCAACCGCGAGGACATCGTGCTGTCCGTCAAGTTCGGGGCGCTGCGTTCCCGCGACGGCCGCTGGGGTGGGAACGACACCCGCCCGGAGGCCATGCGCAACTTCCTGGCGTACAGCCTGCAGCGCCTGGGCGTCGACCACATCGACATCTACCGGCCGGCGCGGCTGGACCCGTCGGTCCCGATCGAGGACACCGTCGGCGCACTGGCCGAGATGGTGCAGGCCGGCTGGATCCGGCACATCGGCCTGTCCGAAGTCGGAGCGGACACCATCCGGCGCGCGGCAGCGGTGAGCGCGATCAGCGATGTGCAGATCGAGTACTCCGTGCTCTCGCGCGGCATCGAGGACGCCGTCCTGCCCGCATGCCGCGAACTCGGGATCGGGGTGAGCGCGTACAGCGTGCTGGGCCGCGGTCTGATCACCGGCTCACGCCCACAGTCCGCGGCAGACTTCCGGGCCCACGGACCACGATTCCAGGGCGAGAACCTGTCTCGTAACGAGGCCTTGATCGGCCAACTCGGTGCCATCGCTGACGAGCTGGGAATCACCGTCGCCCAATTGGCCATCGCCTGGGTCGCCGGCCGCGGCGAGGACATCGTCCCCATCGTGGGCTCACGCCGACCCGAGCAGGTCACCGACACCCTCGCCGCGCTCGACCTCACCCTGGACACCGCGACCTTCGACCGAATAGAGCACGCTGTCCCAGCCGGCGCCGCAGCCGGCGACCGGTACCCCACGATGGCAATGGCCGACCTCGACAGCGAACGCTGATCCGGCAGCACCGGCCAGCTCGGGAACACACCGGGATCGCCGCCGGCTCTCAAGCTGGCAGAGTCGACAGCAGCAACAACCACGAGACGACAAGGGAGACCATGCCCAAGGCATACGGATTCAGCGAGTACGGCGGCCCGGAGGTCCAGACGGTCCTGGACCTCGACAAGCCCACCCCCGGTGCCGGTGAGGTGCTCGTCGCCGTACGCGCGGCGGGCGTCAACCCGGTGGACTGGAAGATCCGGCAGGGGTACATGGCCGAGGTCATGCCGCTGGCGTTCCCAGCGGTTCTCGGTGCGGAGGTCGCCGGCGCCGTGGAGGAGATCGGGCAGGACGTCGACACGTTCTCGGTGCACGACGAGATCCTGGGCAGCGTGGCACCAGGCTCCGGCGGGTACGCCGAGTACGCCCTCGTCACGGCGAGCACCGCGACCAAGAAGCCGCCGCAGGTCTCCTTCACCGACGCCGCCGCACTCCCGGTCGCCGCTGGCACGGCGTACGACGCGGTCCGACAGCTGAACCTGAAGGAGGGGGAGACCCTCCTGATCAACGGGATCGGGGGCGGCGTCGGCGTCGCGGCGGCGCAGCTGGCCCGCGATCTCGGCGTCTTCGTCATCGGTACCGGAAGCGAGGAGAAGCGCCAGATCGCAGAATCTCTCGGGGCGACTCTCGTGACGTACGGCGACGGAGTGGCCGACCGCATCCGCGAGATCATGCCCGACGGGGTCGACGCGGTTCTCGACGTCATCGGCGGAGCGGCGCTGAGCTCGGTCGCCGATCTGGTGTCCGACCGTACCCGCCTGATGACGACAGCAGATCCGAGCGGTGTGGCCCGACACGGCGGTGTCAGCGTCGTCCGTGACGGCACCGGCGCCGTGCTGGGCGAGATCGTCCAGCTCGTCGCCGACGGCAAGCTCGACCCGCACGTGAGTGACGTCGTCCCGCTGGAACGGGCCGGCGAGGCGCTCGCCAGCGTCGAGTCCGGCCACGCGCGCGGCAAGATCGTGATCGAGGTCGGCTGAGCGGTCTACGCCAGACCGCGACCTGGTCTTCAGTCGATGACCGGCTCGGCAGGACTGCTGCCAATGGGCTAGGACGGGCTAGCGAAACGGCTACCGAAACTGGGCACGGCTAGCCCCTTCGGTTAGTGGATGGTGCCTACTGTGCCGTTCCGACGAACGGCAGGAGTGGCGTTGCCCTACATGCACATCTGCCCGATATGCCGTCAGTTCGACGTGATGACTCGGGAGAACTGGCTCGCCGAGTGCGCGAACGGCAGTGCTACGCGACTTGAGGCTAGAGGGGTGAGCAGCCTGCGCGAGCCAGAGCCTGGGTTTGCGAGCCGTGCAACCGAACGCTGGGCAGAGTGTTCGAGAACGACACTGCAATGATCGTCCGCCCGATGTTTCGCGGACACGAGGTGCTACTCAGTGAGCGTCAGCAGCGTCAAGTCGCGGCATGGATGTCAAGACAGCCTCATGCGCACCGTCGCCACGGATTATGGAAAGGAACGCCTCCCTCCGGAGTACTTAGAGGGGTTCCGGATCTTAATCGTTACTGTGCAGCCTC
>JACCXW010000075.1 GCA_013696785.1 Geodermatophilaceae bacterium
GTGGGGTCCGGGTTGTCCTCCAGCGCCGCCGCGATCGTGGTCAGGAAGCCGGGAGTGCAGAAGCCGCACTGCAACGCGTGGCATTCGGTGAAGGCCTGCTGCGCGGGGTGCGGCGTGCCGTCGGCCCCGGCCAGCCCCTCGACCGTGGTGACCGCTGCGCCGTCCACCGTGACCGCGAGCAGCAGGCAGGAGCGCACCGGCCGGCCGTCGAGCAGCACCGTGCAGGCGCCGCACACGCCGTGCTCGCAGCCGACGTGGGTGCCGGTCAGTCCGAGATCGTGCCGGATCGCGTCGGAGAGCAGCCGGCGTACGGGCACATCTATGTCGTGGCGCACGCCGTTGACGGTGAGCACGACCGTTCTGCGCTGCTCGGTCATCCCGGCGCCACCGCCGCCTCGGCCAGCGCGCGGGCGGTGAGAACCCCGACCAGCTGCCTGCGGTAGGCGACCGTCGCGTGGATGTCGGCCTCGGGCGAGACCTGTTCCCGTGCCAGCCGACCCGCGGCGGCCCAGTCGGCATCGGCCACGGGTGCGCCGGCAACCGCGTCGGTGAGGTCCAGCAGCAGCGGCGTCGGTCCCACCGAGATGTAGGCCGCCCGCGCCGCCGTCACCTCCCCGTCCACGACGGTGACCGCCGCCGCGACTCCGCACAGGGCATAGTCGCCGTGTCGCCTGGCCACCTCGACGAAGGCGCTGCCCGTCCCGGGTGCGAACGCGGGGAAGGTGGCGGATTCGACCATCTCCCCCGATTCGAGGCAGCACTCCAGCGGACCGACGAAGAACTCTTCTGCCGGGACGTCTCGAACTCTCTCCCGGCTGCGGATCCGGACCGTCCCCCCGGTCAACGCAAGCACCGCCGTCATCTCCCCCGCCGGGTCGGCATGGGCAAGACTGCCGCACGTCGTGCCACGGTTGCGGATCGCGGGATGGGCGACAAGCCGCAGCCCCTTGCGCAGCAGCGGTTGTACGCCGTACGCCGCGTCGTCCCGCTCCACGTCGGCGTGCCGGGCCGTAGCCCCGACCGTGACCGCCGAGTCCGACGTATCCACAGTGGACAGTCCCGTGATGCGATTGATGTCCACGAGATGAGCTGGGGACGCCAGCCGCATGTTCAGGATGGGGACCAGACTCTGCCCACCGGCGAGCACCTTGCCGTCGTCGCCGACCTCGGCGAGAACCCGCAACGCCTCCTCGGCGGAGTCGGGTACGTGGTAGGTGAACGGAGCAGGCTTCACCCACCGGAGCCTAGGGCTTGAAGTCCTTGGAGCTACGCGGCTCTGCCGTCCGGTCCCGATCGTCGTGCACGCCCGCGTGACCGACCGCCGGACCGGTGCCGTCGGTGTAGCCCCGCTCGGAGCGCAGCGCGTCCTGCATCTGCTTCGGCGCCAGCACCCGGGCCACGTGCCAGCCGACGACGCACACGATCGTCCCCAGTGCGATTCCTTGTAGCGAGAAGTCGTCGCTGACCTGAAGGTTGACGTTGCCGATCGCGATGATGATGCCGGCGGCCAGCGGGACCAGGTTGATCGGGTTGGCGAAGTCGACCCGGTTCTCCTTCCAGATCTTGGCGCCCAGCAGTCCGATCATCCCGTAGAGGACGACGGTGATCCCGCCCAGCACGCCGCCCGGTGTCGCGGCGATGAGTGCGCCGAATTTCGGGCAGAGACCGAACAGGATCGCGACCAGGGCCGCGACGTAGTAGGCCGCGGTGGAGTAGACCCGCGTCGCCGCCATGACCCCGATATTCTCGGCGTACGTCGTCGTGGGCGATCCGCCGACCGACGTGGCGATGACGGTGCCGACGCCGTCGCCGAAGATCGCGCGGCCGAGAACCGGGTCGAGATCCCGTTTCGTCATCTCGGCCACGGCCTTGACATGCCCGGCGTTCTCGGCGAGCAATGCGATGACGGCCGGGAGTACGAGCAGGACGAAGGAGACCTTGAAGCTCGGCCCGTGGAAGTCCGGCAGCCCGATCCAGTTCGCCCCGGTGACTCCGTCGAAGTTCGTCCGCAGGTGCGGCACCTCCTCGGTGCCGCCGGGCAGGATGGAGGTGATCTCACCGGTCGTCTTGTCGAGGATCCACGAGAGCGCGAAACCGAAGATCAGAGCCAAGAATACCGAGATCCTGGACCAGAATCCGGGCAGCACCAAGGATCCGACGATGACGAAGGTCATCGTGGCCAGGGCCACCCATTGGTCCTGCGGCCAGTAGATACCGGCCACCACGGGCGCGAGGTTGAAACCGATCAGCAACACGACGGCGCCGGTGACCGCCGGCGGCAGGATCGCGTGGATCAGCCGGGCACCGGCGACATGGATGATCACGCCGGCCACCGCCAGCACGGCACCGGCGACCAGGATGGCTCCGGTGACGGAGCCGTTGTCCCCGCCGGCAGCCCGGATCGCGACGACACCACCCACGAACGACGCGCTGGTCCCGAGGTAGCTCGGGACCTTTCCCTGCACGATCAGCAAGAAGACGATGGTGGCTACGCCGGACATCATGATCGCCAGGTTCGGATCCAGACCCATGACGAGCGGGAAGACGAACGTGGCACCGAACATCGCGACCACGTGCTGCGCCCCGATTCCGACGGTGCGTCCCCAGGACAATCTCTCGTCCGGGGCAACCGCTTCGCCAGGTGGCGGGGTGCGGCCGTCGCCGTACAACTTCCACGTGAACGCCATGGCGGTCTCCTTCACCGTGCCGCTGCCGCGCCCGTCGTGGTTCAGCCGGCGGCTCCACGAGGGCGGCGCTGACTGGAAAGCTTGGACCGGCCGTAGCGGCCGGTCATGGTCAACTACTCACAACGCTCCGGCGATTCGCTGGCGAGCTTCACGGCCTGTGGACGACTCCCCGCATGCGGATGACCTGCAGGGCGAGCATCAGGTTCAGCCGCAGATCCGGGTCCTGGCTGAACGGTCCGAGCATCCGCTCGAGCTTCCCGATCCGGTACCGCAACGTGTTGTAGTGAAAGTGCAGCCGGCGGGAGGCCTCGGCGACGTTGAGATTGGTCTCCAGCAGCACCTGCAGTGTCTCCCGAAGGTCGACCGCCTCGGTGTCCTGGCTCCAGGCCAGCGGCCCAAGGACCTCCCCGACGTACGAGCGGAGTTCGTCTCCCTCGGGAACGAGGGAGAGCAGCCGGAACACACCGAGGTCGTTGAAGTGCGCTATCTCACCGGGTCCGTGCATCTGCCGGCCGACCTGCACGCCGCGCCGCGCCTGCGCATAGCCTGCGGGCAGGGCCGTCAGCGGTTGACAGATCCGGCTGATGCCGACGCTGAACGTCCAACCGCGACGCCGCAGCTCCGCTCCGACCCGGCCGGCGACCGCCTGCACGACCGTGCACGCCGCGGCGTCGTCGTCCGCGCCGAGCAACGTGACGACCTCGTCGCTGAAGGCCACAACGGCCGCGGCGCGGTCCCAGGAGCGCACCGCGGATCGCCAGAGCACGGCCAGCCGCTCCACCGTCTCCTGCCGGTCCGCCCGGGCCCCGGCGGTGACCGGCGGTTCCAGCTCGGCGACGACGACGACGAGCGGCCGTTCCAGATCCCAGCCGAAGGAGCGGGACTGGGCCAGCAGGCGGGCGACGTCGATCGTCCGCCCGTCGACCAGATCCCGGACCAGGTCGGACTGGTACTTGCTCTCGACGGCCGTCACCGCCAGCCGTTGCGTGATCACGAGCGCCGCGACCGTCGCTGCGCGCTCGAGGATCGTGACGGCTCCCGCGTCCAGCTCGCCGTCGCGGCGGAAGGCGATGAGCCGGCCGTGGTCCAACGTCCCGGCCACGACCGGAACGGCGACGCTCCGGTCCGGTGGGACGCGGGCCGCCGCGGATGCGGTGCGTTCCGGCGCGTGGATCGCTCTGGCGGCGTCGAGATCGGCCGGCGGACCTGCGGTGGCGAGCATCCGGCCGTCGACCCCGACCACGAGCACCGCCGCGCCGAGAAGCGACGCGGTCTCCTCGGCCACCTCGTCCAGCCCGCCGCCGGCCAGCACGATCTGCACGAGCGCGCGGTGCACCTCGTCGTAGCGGGCCAGCGCGGCCGACTGCCGATTCAGGATGTCGGTGAGCACCTGGTTGAGGATGTCGTCGAAGCCGACATCGTCCGGGAGCAGGATCACCGGGAAGTCGCGCCGGTCGGCCTCGGCGAGCATGGCCTCGGGCAGCTCGTCGATGTAGCGGCCGAGCTTGATCCCCAGCGCCGCTAGCCCGCGATCGTCGAGTGCTCCGACGAGCCCGGTGAGCGCCGCCGGGGTGTCCCGGAGCGGGTAGCCGGTGGTCAACAGCAGCTCGTGCGGTTTGACCCACGGCAGGACGTCCGGAACCTCCATGACGTTCAGCCGCTCCACGATCCGGTCCAGGCCTCCCCGACCGGCCAGCAGCCGTGCCTGGGCGAGCGAGGACACATCGAGCACCTCGCGGACGGCCAGTCCGCGGCCGGAGTCGGTGGCCGGCTCGCTGCGACGGGCCGGTTGTGGCGCTCTCGGTCGGGCGGCTGGCGACATCAGCCCTCCCCGCCCGGTTGGCAAGCAGGGGCGGCATCACCCTGCTTTCTTGGCAGGTTTGACCATACGGCGAGCCCCCGGCCGCGGATAGGTTCCGGCCGTGGCCGCAACGTCCGTACGACCGAGCGGCATGGTGCTCACGTCGACGGACGCAACGGCGATTCCGGTCGCCGCCAGTACCGCGGTGCGGCGCATCCTGTGCGGACCGCCGCGGCCGGCCGTGGTGATCGGCACGCCCGCGGGCGCGGTCTACCTCCGGACCGACGACGGGGAATTGCTCGCGGTACTGGCACCGACCGCGGCCCGGCTGCCGATGGCCGCGGTTGCCGTGGATGCCCTGCGCGAGCGACCCGAGCCGGGCCAACGTGGGTCCGTCGGCGCCGGCCGGATCGACGCCGGCGGCCTCTCGGCGCATGTCGTGCGGTGGTGGGATCCGCGCCCGGTGCTCCCTCTATGGACACCCGAACTCCTGGCCGCGAACCTGGCGCAGATCTCATTGGCTGACCCGGAGATCGGTCTGCCGCCCGGACCGGTGAGAGCGCTGCGGGCGGCGCTTCACGACCGCGACCACACCGTGACCGTGCGGGCAGCGTCCGCACTGATCGGGCTCGGCCCGGGCTTGACCCCGTCCGGTGACGACGTCCTGATCGGGCTCATCTCGTCGCTGGTGTGTCTCGGCCACCCGGATTCCGGGCCTACCGCCGCTGCCGTACTGGCAGCAGCGCAAGGGCGCACGACCGATCTG
>JACCXW010000106.1 GCA_013696785.1 Geodermatophilaceae bacterium
GCACGATGAGGTCGGTGTGCTCGATGTCCTCGTAGGAACTGGTGCCACCACCGGCACCAAATGCAGCCGCCAGACCGACGACGCTAGGAGCGTGTCAAGTTCGGTTGCAGGAGTCGATGTTGTTCGACCCGATCACCGACCGCACAAACTTCTGGGCGATGAAGTTCGTCTCGTTCGACGCCTTCGAGCAGCTGAACATGCCGAATCCTCGGGAGCCGTCGCGGTCGCGGACCTTGTCGAAGCCGGCCGCGGCCCGGTCCAGCGCCTCGTCCCACGTCGCCGGGCGGAGCTGTCCGTTCTCGCGGACGAGGGGCTCGATCAGCCGTGGCCGCGCCTGCGGCGCTCGTGTGGCCTGCTCTCGCGGGCTTTGGGAACGGGCCATTCGCACTCACCCCAGGGTCGTCGACCGGTGTATCCGGCTGTCGCTTTACCAGCCTAACCGGGGCCGGTCAGGGCAGCGCGCTGCCGGCCAGCCACTGGTCCCAGGGAACGGCCCAGTCGTAGATGTCGCCATCGGCCGGTCCAAGGCTCACCGGGGTGCCGACCACCTCGACGATGTCGCCGATCTGGGAGAACTCGAAGAACCAGGCCGCATTTTCCGGCGAGGCGTTGATGCAGCCGTGGGAGACGTTGCGGACGCCCTGGTCGGCGATCGACCACGGGGCGGAATGCACGAACTCGCCGTTGTTGGAGATCCGGGTCGCGTACTCCACTTCGGTGACGTAGCCGCCGGCATCCAGCGCCAGGCCGTACGTCGTGGAGTCCATCGTCTTCTCGCGGTTCTTGTCGATCACGACGTGCGCGCCACCGCGCGTCTGGAAGCCGCCTTCGGCGCGTCCCATCGACACCGGCATCGTCCTGACCAGATTCGGTCCGTCGAAGACCTGCATCTGATGGGTCAATGCGTTGGCGACCGTCCGGTGCGCAGCGCCGACGCTGAAACTGATCTGGCGATTCTCCTCGCCCCATGCGCCTGCGCCGAAGTCGACGCCGAACAGATTGACGTCGACGGTGACCTGGGTGCCGGCCTGCCAGTAAACCTTCGGTCGCCAGTGCACCTCGGAATCGGACAGCCAACTCCACGACCCCTCCTGCGGCGGCGTGGCCGTGACCGTGAGGTGGCGCTGGACCTCCGCGCGATCGGTGGCCGGGGCATCGAGATACACCCGGACCGGCAGTCCGATTCCAACCGTCGTCCCGTCGAGCGGGCCGATCGACGGGAACACGAGCTTGGTCGGCGCGACCGTTGAGAACGTCGATGTCTGCTGGGTGCGCTGCCCGTCCTCGCTCTCGGCGGTCGCGGTCACGGTGTACGTCGCGGCATAGGCGAGGGCGCCGGTCGAGTTCCACGTCGTGGCATCCGTGGAGATGTCACCGGCAACAGCAGCCCCCGAGGCGTCGACGACGGACACCGAACGCAGGCTCCCACCCGTTGCTTCGACGCTCACATGATCCGTCGGCACGACGCCAATAGCGGCAGTAGCCGGGAGAACGCTGATCGTCGGGGCCGCTCCCTGCGAGGCGGACGTCGTACCGGGAGAGTCGCTCGAGTTTCGCCCGGACGACCCGGCCGTACACCCGGCGATCATCAACAGGCTCGACACCAAGAGGACCGTGGCACCGCGGACCGAGGACACTCGCGCCCCGAACAACATCAACGCCACCTCTCGACTACTGGGAGCCATCCTCCCTCATCGCGGCGACAGAACGCCGTCGGCGGGCCGGTCACGCCTGCTACTCGCCGACGCGCCAATGCTCTACGGACAGCTCGGGCATCGGGAAGTCGCGCGGATTGCCGGTGGCCAGCCGACCGCCGACGCGTACGGCGGCGGCCGCGATCAGGCAGTCCGCCTGGGCAAGTGTCTGTCCGCGAGCGGCGTATTCGCGCCGCCAATCCCCCGCCTGCACGGCTTGTGCGCGATCAAGAGTCACGACGCGCAGGCCGCGGAGGAAACGCAATACCGGCTCGCGCCCTGCTCCGCGCAGACCCCGGATGATCTCCTCCACGTTCACTGGAGAGACGACCGCGCGGTCTCCGCCCGTTCGCAGATCGCGGATACGGTCAACGGCGCCGCGCCCACGCAGCGCATCGATCAGGACCGTGCTGTCCAGCAGGACGAAGGCCATCAGCCGACCCTGCGCGGATCCTCACGTCGCTGGGATCGGACCCAGTCCCCGGCGTCGATGTCCCAGTCGTGCCCACTGTCCTCGAGGCTGCCGAAGCCGCTCTCGAGGTCGTCCCAACGACGCGCGTCGTCGAGCGCTTCCCGGATGAGCTGGGCGACAAAGGAGCTGCGGCGACCCCGGCCCACGCGTTGGTCAAGCTCGGCCACAACGGCGTCATCGACCAGGATGTGCAGCCGCATGTGCGTACGCTAGCACACGATCTGGCCGCGGCATCGTGCGCCCTTATCGGTTGCTAAGCTCTGGCGGCTGCCTTCGGGCGGTACGGCGCCGCTAGCTCAACTGGCAGAGCAGCTGACTCTTAATCAGCGGGTTCGGGGTTCGAGTCCCTGGCGGCGCACCCTGACCAGGCGTTTTGCCGCGCCAAGCGGCTGGCCCCAACAGGAATCCATCGTTTATTCACCGTCTATCTGCTCCCCTGGATCACACGCCGGCGTTGGCCGCTGTTCTGCTTGGTTGCAGGCCCCCGGAGGGGGCCATCCTTGAACTTGAACTGATACTCGGCAAGCCCCCGGGACCCCGGGCCGTCGTGACCAGTGGGGGAGGCGGCGAGGGCTGTAGGGGGCGCACCTTGGGTTAAGAGCACTGCCGCCCCTTCACCGGTTCCGCCGGGCTACGCCCGGCTCCGCCGGCTACGGGTTGCCCTCCGGAAGAGGGAGGAAAGAAGGTCGGTTGTGGAC
>JACCXW010000115.1 GCA_013696785.1 Geodermatophilaceae bacterium
GATGTCGACCGACAGGTCGACATCGGCGAGTGCCTGCACGACGACGCGCCCTTCGCCGTATGACTTCGACACCTGGCGCAGTTCCAGGAGGGCGCTCACGACCGTGCTCCCACACGACGCCGCCGCTTCGGTGCCACCCTGGCCGGCCGAGCGGGCGCATCGGCAGGCAACTGCCGCAGCCGCGCCTCGGTCGTATCGAGCCACCGGATCAGTGCATCCAGCCGATAGATCTCCGCGTCCGCGACGACGAGAAACCCGATCTCGTCCTCGTGCGCGTCCTCCTTGAGGTGGGTGAAGTACTGCATCGTCCCGACCAGCTGGCTGCGATGTGACTGCACCAACTCGACCATGTCTATGCCCGGCACTCGCAACGCGATCAGGACCTTGATGACGAGCTCGTCGCGCGGCGGCACCGACGTTTCCGGCGGCGGCCCGAGCCAGTCGGCCAGCTGGACCCGGCCTGGCTCGGTGATGCGGTAGCCCTTCTGCGGGCCGTCCTCGCCGCTGGGATCGGACTCGACCATGCCGTCACGTTCGAGGCGCTGCAGGGTCATGTAGACCTGCCCGACGTTCAGCGGCCAGACCTCTCCGGTGCGCGCCTCGAATTCCTGCCGCAGCTGCAAGCCGTACTTCGGTCCCTCGCTCAACAGCGCCAGCAAGGCATGACGCACGCTCATCGGGAGGCCTCCTCGGTAGAATACTGAGGACAATACTCAGTATCACCCGGCTGTCTACGGGTGCCGCGCGGCACACTGGACACAACAGCCGCGCACGCTCGTACGGGGAAGGTTGTCTCTTGTCATCCACCATGGGTTGCCGGCTGGCAGGTGCCGTTGCCGCGGCGATGTTGCTCGCCGGCTGCGCCACGACCGTGGCGGGCAACCCCACGGCAGCCGGTGGAGGGTCGAGCGCACCCGACACCGAGCCGACCGAGGAGACACAGAGCACCGAGCCGACTGAGACCAGTGAGTCCGGTACGGATGAGG
Organism: Geodermatophilaceae bacterium; assembly: GCA_013696785.1. Lineage (GTDB taxonomy): Bacteria > Actinomycetota > Actinomycetes > Mycobacteriales > Geodermatophilaceae > JACCTY01. The sequence continues at coordinate 987 of JACCXW010000115.1, forward strand.
GCGGCCTGGCCTGCGAGGGCGAGGATGTCGTCGCGCCGGAAGGGCAGCCGTTCTGCTTCACCATCCCGGCTGGGTTCCGGCCGAACGAGATCGACGTCGAGACCGAAGCCGGGTCGACCGCGTCCTTCACCACGGGCGTCGTCTTGAGCCAGCGTGACCTGATCATCTTAAGCGTCTACCCGCTCGGTCTGGACTCCGATGACGCGAGCGACCGGGAACTCATCGACGCCCTGGCGACAGTGATTGCTCAACTCGACGCCGCAGGTTTCGACTTCACCGAGACCGAGCCGTTGGTCCTCGAGGTCGACGGCGCACGAGCGTTCTTCTACACCGGCAGCGACGCGACCGGACTCCACATCGACACGTACTTCATCTTCCGGGGGGCGGTCGAACTGCAGGTCAACTGCCAGTGGCAGACCTTGGAGACCGAGGTGCTGGCCGGCTGTGACGACGTGCTCGACAGCCTGCAGATCACGGGCTGAGCGCCCGCAGCCGCTGCTTCCAACCGGGTCCGGTCGCGTGCAGGACCGCGGTACGGCGCTCGTCGGCGCCGCCGCGGTCGAGCACAACATGCAGATTCTCACTGGCCAATCGGTCGGCCAATCCCACGCCCCACTCGATGACCGTCACCGAGTCCGCGACATCACTGTCAAGGTCGAGATCATCGAGTTCGCTGACCCCGCCCAGGCGGTAGGCGTCCACATGCACCAGCGGCAGCCGGCCGGTGCGGTGTACCCGGGCCAGGACGAAGGTCGGCGACACGACGCCGGAGGAGATACCGAGCCCGGCCCCGATTCCCTGTGCCAGGACGGTTTTGCCGGCACCGAGGGGGCCACTGAGCACCACCACGTCGCCCGCTCGCAGCAAGCCTGCGATCCGCCGGCCGAGTTCCCAGGTGTCGGCCGCGGTCGGCAGGCTCATCACGATCTCAGTCATGGGCCCGCAAGCAGTTCGGCAAGGGTGGCCAGGTCCTCGCGGAGGGCGGTGCGGGGTGCCCCCAGCGGTCCGAACCGCAGCGCCGCGGAGGGGTGGTACGTCGCGACCAGGCGCCCGGCCGGTACCTCGTGGACCGTGCCGCGGGCGGAGGCCAGGCTCAGCCCGCCGCCGAGGAAGTGCTTCATCGCGGACAACCCCAATGTGAAGATGAACTCGGGAGCGAGCATTCCCAGCTGGCGGTTCAGCCACCCGCTGCACGAGGCGGTCTCGGCTGCACGCGGCGTACGGTTTCCGGCCGGACGGCACTTGACGATATTGAGCACCGCGACGCCGGCTCGATCCAGACCGGCTTCGGCGAGCAACTCGTCCAGCAACCGCCCGGACCTGCCCACGAACGGCCGGCCGGTTGCGTCCTCCTCCGCTCCCGGTGCCTCACCGACGAACACCACCCGGCTGCCGGCGGGCGCGTCACCCACGACGACCGTCGAACGACTCCGCACCAGGTCGGGGCATGCGGTACACCGTCGGGCGGCATCGGCCAGTTCGCTCCACGTCCGGCACGCGGCCGCGCGTGCGGCGACGGCCGCGGGCGAGTCGTAGGCGCTCCCAGCCGCGGGTCCGCTCACGCGCGGCGGCGACGGCTGAGCGCCGGCCGGGCCACAGCTCTGTCGAGCAACCCGCTCACCGCAGCGTTGACAAGATCCGGTTGCTCCATCAATGCCAGATGCCCGGCACCCGGTACGACGACGTACTGGGCAGCCGGCAAGGCGTCGGCCATCGCGCGGCTGTGCGACAGCGGGGTCAGCCGGTCGGCATCGCCGCACACGATCAGCGTGTGCACACCGGCCAGTGCCGCAAGAGCCCGGACCTTGTCGTAGCCCATCAGCGTCCCGAAGAAGTCGGCGACGACCTCTACCGGTACGGCGGCGATCAGTTCTCCCACGTAGTCCACCAGCGCCGGGCTGACCGCTGCGTCGCCGAAGCTGTAGGACTTCGTCAGCCACCAGGACAGGTCCGAGCCGGACCGCCGCGTCAGCTCGGCGAGTCGGGGCCGTGCCCGCATCCCGCGGGCGAGCAACGGCAGCGCGACGAGCTTCAGCGGGGCCAGCACGCGTGGCAGTCCGAGGTCGACGTCGGCCAACCCGCCGGTGGTCGTGGACAGCAGCGCCACCCCGCGCACCTGTCCGCCGAACAGCTCAGGTTGCTGGTCGGCGAGCGCCATGATCGCCATGCCGCCCATCGAGTGCCCGACGAGAACCGCCGGTCGATCCGGCGTGGCCGCCTCGAGCACGGTGGCGAGGTCGCGGCCGAGCTGGTCGATCTCGCAGGAGTCCGAGGGCGCGCGTTCGCTGCGGCCATGGCTGCGCAGGTCATAGAACACCAGCCGTACGCCGGGGCGTGCGAGGGCCAGCCGCTGATAGTGCCAGCTGCCCAGGGCGAGGGTGTACCCGTGGACGAAGACCACCACGAGATCGGCGTCCGCGTGGCCGACTTCCTCGACATGCAGCCGGATGCCGTCGTCGGCGGTAACGGTGTACGACCGGTCAGCAGGCAGCGCGCCGAACGCCGTTCCGGCCCGGCTGTCAGGCGCCCGCCGCTGAGTGCCGACCCGCCGGCGGGCCACCGCGACGGCGGCACCCGTCCCGGCGGTGAGTACGCCGAGCGCGGCGCCGGCGATCCCGAGGGTGCGACCGGAGGGCATCCGGCCCCGACGTCCCCCGGTAAGGGGGTTGGTGGCTCGTGGCATCAGGCGTCGCCGCCCACGTACCGGCGGATCATCCGGCCGCCGATCCTGGTGACCAGCTCGTAATGGATGGTGTCGAGGGCGTCGGCCCAGTCCTGCGCCGTGGGCTCGCCCTGGGTACCGGGTCCCCAGAGGAGGACCTCGTCGCCGGCCCGCACGTCGTCGTCGCCGATGTCGACGACGAACTGGTCCATGCACACCCGGCCGCTGACCCGCCGCCGAGACCCCCCGACCCACACCGGCCCCACATTTGTGGCATTGCGGGGGACGCCCTCGGCGTACCCGATCGGGACGAGCGCGAGCCCGGTCTCGCGGTCGGTGACGTACGCGTGGCCGTAGGACACCCCGGTTCCACGGGGGACACGCTTGACCAGAGCGACCTCCGCCCGAACTGTCATCGCCGGTCGCAATCCGTGGCTCGCCGGATCACCGCCCAGGGGGTCCAAGCCGTAGCAGGCGATGCCCGGCCGGACCATGTCCAGCCACGTGTCCGGGCGCGTCAGCGTGGCCGCCGAGTTCGCCAGGTGCTTGCCGAGCCCGCGCAAGCCGGCGCTCTCGGCGATGTCGACGGCTTCGGCGAAGACCGCCACCTGGCCGTCGACCGTGTGGTGACCAGGTGCGTCGGCGTACACGAAGTGACTCCACAGCGCGACTGGATCGATCTCGCCCGAAGCGCGGGCCTTGACGGTCGCGTCGACGAGGTCGGGCCAGTCGGTCGGTGTCGCGCCCCCGCGGGACAGGCCGGTGTCCGCTTTGAGGTGAATGCGGGCGGGACGGCCGACCTCCCGGGCGGCGGCCTGGATCTCGGCGAGGCCCCACAGCGCGCTGACGGACAGCTCGACGTCGGTCTCGATCGCCCGGGTGAGCGCCTCGCCCGGCCCGCCGAGCCAGGCCAGGATCGGGGCGGTGATCCCGCCTTCGCGCAGGAGCAGCGCCTCGTCGAGGACCGCGACTCCGAGCATGTCCGCGCCGCCGGCGAGGCTGGCGCGTGCGCAGGGAAGCAGCCCGTGCCCGTAGGCGTCGGCTTTCACGACCGCCATGAGCGGCCGGTCGACCCGCTGACGGAGCACGGCCGCGTTGTCACGGACCGCGTCGAGGTCGACGATGATCTCCGCACGGGCCACGCGGTCGAGTGTTACAGACCGGATTCAACCGATCGTCGCATCACCGGCTTGTTCGAGTGACCGTAGCTGTTCGTCGAGTGCCTCGGCGGGGGTCTTCCAACCGAGGGTCTTTCGCGGTCGTCTGTTGAGCGCGTTGGCGACTGCTTGGATCTCCTCGTTGGTCCACCGGCTGAACCGCCCCGGCTTTTCCGGAGACTCACGTACCGGCTTCGGGCTCGCCACCGC
>JACCXW010000120.1 GCA_013696785.1 Geodermatophilaceae bacterium
GCACGAGGGCGTCGTAGTCCCGCACCGAAACGCTCGAGACCTCCCGGTCGACCGGAAACGTATCGGCCGGCTCGATGTCGTGGTTCATGGCCTGGATTTCACCGGCTTCGAGCGACAGCAGGTGGACCTGGGCGCCCGCGTCGGTCAGTGCCTTGCGGGGCTGGACGAGTTCGACCTGTTCGACTCCGTCGGCCGCCAGGATGGCGACTCGACGTCCGTGCAGTTCGTTGGCCATGCCGATTCCTCCTCTGGTTGGTTGTGACAGTTCAGTTACCCCTGTCCGGGGGGCAAACGTGCCCTGGTCCGAACAGGGTCGCCCGCGGTCAGCGTCGCTGGGCGCTCGATCCGACGTTCGTAGCAAGCCAGACGTCGAGAGCTGCGAGATCACGCCAGGCCTTCTGCACACGCTGCTTGGCCCGCGCCGTGTGCAGCCACGGCGCGGGTTCCCAGTGCCGGTGCGCGATCAGAGTGCGGTGTTTCAGCAGCTCGATCCGTGGGTGGTCCGCGTCGTACCCGCGCGGCCTGGTCTTCAGCCGATGCCCACCGATGTCCCAACCGCCGCGCCGCAACGTCGCGACGATCCGTTCCAACGCCGCGCCCTGGACGTCGTCGTCGACCGCACGTCGCAGCCGCTCGACCTGGTCGGAGGCGGTGTCGTAGTACCCGCCGGCGACCATCAGGCCATCGGCGCTGAGTTGGACGTAGTACCCGCCGGCGCCGGCCGCGACAGCGGTCTTGTAGGGCGTCTTGTCCTTACTGAAGCGAACGTCCCGGTACGGCCGGTACACGCTGGCCGGACCGAACTCCGGCTCCAGCTCGGCCAGCATCGCCAGCATGGGCGCCCGGACGTCATCGTCGTAGATCTGCCGATTCTTGGTCCAGTACGTCTTGGAGTTGTCCGCCTCCAGGCCTTCGTAGAACACGATCGCGCTGTCCGGAAATCCGGTGAACTTCATCCAGCGGCCTCCGCGGAAACTCCGAGCCTCATGCGGCCTCCTCGGTCAGGGCGGTGTGCAGCCGCACCTCTCGCACCGGAGTGTCGGCCGCGTCCAATGTCCGGATCCAACCGTCCCGGCTCCACCCCGCCGATTCGTAGAAAGCAACCGAGGCGCGGTCGCGTTCGAACACCCAGGCGGTGAGCCGCTGGATGCCGTCTTGCCGGGCCAGGTCGGCTACCGCGGCCAGCAATCGGCTGCCGTGCCCGCGCCGACCCCAGCGCGGCTCGACGAGCATGACGGCGATGACCTGAGAGCCGGGATCGTCGGGGTCGGGCTCCGCGGCGGCGAAACCCACGACGCTGTCCCGCTCTTGGGCCACCAGCACCCGGTGCTGGGGACTGGGCGCGGCGTCGACCGCGGCAGCCCATTGCGCCGTCGCCAGCTCCGGCGTCACCGAGTCGAGCGCTTCCGTGGGGAGAAAGTCGGTGTACGCCGCCCGCCAGGTGTCGATCTGGATGCGGACGATGTCGGCCACGTCGGCGGCGCGGGCGGGGCGCACGCTCGCATCGGCCACCTGGCGAGCGTACGCAGCCGCGGGAGCGAGCCGCTCACCAGCGGTCGTGGTGCAGGACCGACTCCAGCGGCTGGCGGGCGGCGCGGCGGAACCCGTCGCCGGTGTAGTAGGCGGTGGGAATAAGCGCACCCTGCCGGATCTCCGGTGGCAACCCCAACGCATCGGCGACCTCGCGCTCATACGTCAGGTGCAGCGTCGTCCAGGCCGTGCCCAGACCGCGGGCGCGGGCGGCCAGCATGTAACTCCACGCGGCCGGGAGCAGCGAGCCCCATAGGCCCGCCTGGTTGCCGGCCGGCAACGAGCCGCCGGTGGCGATGCAGGGGATGAGCAGCACCGGGACGTCGGCCATCCGGTCACCGAGAAAGGCAACGCTGTCGCCAACTCGACGCTGGACGTCGGCACGCTCCGGATCGTCCGCGAAGAGCTTGCCAGCCGCGCCCTTCGAGTCCAGGTAGCGCTGTACCGCCCTGCGGTACAGCTCTCCGACCTGCTGCCGGACCGCGGCATCCGTGACGACCAGCCAGTGCCAGTCCTGCCGGTTCGACCCTGATGGCGCTTGCAGCGCCACCTGCAGGCACTCGTGGACGAGATCGAGCGGCACCGGACGTGACAGGTCGAGCCGTCGCCGCACGGAGCGTGTGGTCGTCAGTAGTTCGTCGGGCGACATCGTCATCGCAAAGAAACTCCTTCAGGATCGGCTGGTTGCCAGACTTTCACGCCTGGAACCCGCCGGCCGCGAGCCGGTAGCGCACCTGGGGGAGCGACCAGCCCTCGCCTTCCCAGTTCTTGGTGCCGCCGTCGAGGGCGAATCCGCGCCGCTCATAGAACGCCCTGGCGCTCACATTGCCGGTGAGCACCCACAGCACGATCGAGGAGAAGCCGAGCGTCCGCAGCCGCGCCACGCCCGCAGCAAGCAGGGCAGATCCCAGCCCGCATTCTTGGTGTTCTGGCAGTACGTACAATGCCCAAACCTCGCCGACTTCGGCCGGCTTCCCCACGTCGCGGACGCGCCCGAGGCTGGCGAAGCCCACGATTGCCCCGTCCTGCTCGGCGACGAGTTCTTCACCCCGCGGCAGCACCGGATAGTCCGGGTATCGCTCGCGCCGCCGGGCCAGGCTCACCTCGGGTGACATGCCCCCGAGATAGCTGTCCGGCACGATCCCGGTGTAGGCCGTCCGCCAGGTGGTCGCGTGCACGCGCGCAACATCAGCCAGATCCTTCCCACTCGCGGGTCGGATCATCAAGGCACGCTCCGCGTACAGTGTTGAGGAGGACGAGTGACCCTACAAGATGGCGGTACCGATGTCCGTTCTGATCCTCCTGGCCGTGGCCGCGCTTGTCGTCGTTTGGCTTGTGCTCGCTTTCCGGGAACCGCCGCCGCGGCGCCGGAACAGCAGCGAGTACCGGCACCAGCACACCGAGAACCCGGACTACATGCCCGGCAACGTCGGACACGGCATCTAGGCCAGACCGAATTCCGGGCCGTGAGCCGGCGCGTGACCGTTGCCGCTGGTGGGACGCCATCGCCGTAGAGGCAACGCAACAAGGCGCGGGCCGGACGGCGAGCCTCAGCCGGCGACCCGCGGGGACAGTGTCACGGTGTGCCCGAGCAACTCCTCTGCTCCGGCCCGCATGGCGGCCGGGTCGAAGCGGGCCGAGGGCCCTTGCAGGCCGAGGATGGCCACGAGTCGCCCGCGGCTGTCGAGCACCGGCGCCGCAACGGCGTTCAGGTCCTCCTCGCGCTCGCCGACGGCCTCGGCCCAGCCCCTCGCGCGGACCACGGTGAGTTGGCGGGTCAGTTCTCGGCGGTCGGTGACGGTACGTGTGGTGAAGGGGACCAGCGGCCCCTCGGGGCTGCGGCCGCCGTGGGCGAGGAAGACCTTGCCGGTGGCGGTGGCGTGCGACACGCTCGGCCGGCCGATCTCGGCGACGCTGCGCACAGATGAGGGGCTCTGGACGTAGTCGACGGTCATGGTCGTGTGCTCACCGGGGATGGACAGCGTCGACGTCTCGCCGGTGGCTTCGGTGAGTGCCAGCAGGTGCGGGCGCACGACCTCACGCACGTCCACGCGGGCCAGTGCGGCATTGCCGAGCTGGACCAGCCGCAGGCCGAGCCGATACCGGCCGTTGTCCGGAACCCGTCGTACCAGCTCGTCCCGAGCCAGCGTGGCCAGCACCCGGGACACCGAACTGGCGTTGATCCCGGTCAGCCGGGCGAGTTCGTTGGTGCCGAGATCGCGGGGAGACTCCGCGAGCGCGGTGAGGACCGCGACCGCCCGCCCCACGGTGGCGATCATTCGCTCGCCTGACTCGGCGTCGGTTGTCGCGGTCGATGGCACCATGTACGTTGCCCCTAAATGAAACAGCGTTGCCGAGGAGGCAACAGTGTATGTGACACTTCCACCCGCTGTCCGCTACCTGATCGTCGGCGCCGGCATCCACGGCCTGTCCACCGCGTTGCATCTCGCCACTGAGTTGTGCGCCCGCGACCTCGGCGACGGCACCGACATTGTCGTGCTGGACAAGACCGCTGTTGGCGCCGGCGCCTCCGGGATTGCCTGTGGGGTGATTCGCAACAACTACTTCCAGCCGGCCATGCGGCGACTGATGGCGCACTCGGTGTCCGGCTGGGAGACCGACCCGCAGGCGTTCGCCTACCACCCGGTCGGTTACATGCAGATCAGCCACGAGGCGATGCACGCCGACGTCGCGTCCATCTACGAGCAGCAGCAGGCCATCGGCTACCCGTCGACGTTCGTCGAGGGCGAGGCGCAGTGCCGGGCTTACATGCGGGAGATGTTCGACGACTGGCGGGCCGAGGGCATCACCAGCATCCTGCACGAGAAGCGCGGCGGCTACGCGCACAACATGGCAGCCCTGCAGGGGCTGGCCGCAAAGGTAGAAGCGGCCGGCGTACGCATCCTCAGCGGTGTCCGGGTGACCGGGATCGACCTGTCCGGCGGAGCCGTCGAGACGGTGCACACCGACCAGGGTGAGATCCGCTGCGAGCAGCTCGTCGTCGCGGCCGGGCCGTGGACGCGTGACATCTGGGCGATGCTCGAACTCCCGGAGCGGATCGGTATCCGCGGTCCCGACGGCCGGCTGCGCACCGATCGGCCGATGTGGAGCTACTGGCTCGTCCAGGAAGGCACCCTGGAGATCGACCCGCACTCGTTCACCGACCGCGCCGGCAACCCGCCGCCGGTGGTCCACGTCGACACCGACGCACCGCTGTACGACGAGAGCGGCACGCTCGTCACCGACGAGCCGTGGGGCATCTACTACAAGCCGGACACGAACTTCGGTGGCGTACAGGGCGGCGGCATGCCGAGGCGCGTGGACGAGCCGGCCAAGGACGTCGCCGTGGATCCGTACGGCCCGGAAAAGTCGTCCTACGTCGTTGACGAGGCGTTCGGTCGGCTGTGGACGGCAGGACTCGCACACTGCCATGGCCGGTTCGAGGGCAAGGCGAATCTGTTGTCCCGCAACCCCTCCGGCGGCATCGGCTGCTTCACCCCGGACAGCTTCCCGGTCTTTGACCGATTCCGGCAGAACGCGTTCGTCATCGCCGACTCCAACCACGGCTACAAGATGATCGGCGTCGGCGAGCTCGTCGCGCGCGAGCTGCTAGGCGATACGCAGGAGTTGCTCGAACCCTTCCGCTTCGCCCGCTACGAGCGCGGCGAACTGCACCCGACCAGCCATTCCCCCTTCCCGTGGAGCTGACGTTATGACCGGACTGCTAGAGCGCCTCCAGACCGGCCCCGTCATCTGCGCCGAGGGCTATCTGTTCGAGCTGGAACGCCGCGGCTACCTGCAGGCGGGCTCGTTCGTGCCTGAGGTCGTCCTCGAGCACCCGGAGCAGGTGACCGCCCTGCACGAGCAGTTCGTGCACGCCGGTTCCGACGTCGTACAGGCGTTCACGTACTACCTCCATCGCGAGAAGCTGCGGCTGATCGGTAAGGCCGACCTGCTCGAGCCGTTGAACCGGCAGGCGCTCAAACTCGCCAGCGAGGTCGCCCGCAGCACCGGCACCCTGCTGGCCGGCAACGTGTGCAACACCAATGTCTACGACCCCGCCGACGCCGACACCCACACCCAGGTCCGCGCGATGTTCACCGAACAGATCGGCTGGGCTGCCGAGGCCGGCGCCGACTTCGTCATCGGCGAGACGTTCCGGTACGCCGAGGAGGCGCTGCTCGCACTAGAGGTGATTCGAGAAGCGGAACTGCCGTCGGTCATAACGCTGGCGGTGGGGACCGATCCACGCACCCGCGAGGAGTGGTCGCTGGCCGAGGCCTGCCGGCGGCTCGCCGACGCCGGTGCCGATGTCGTCGGCCTGAACTGCATCCGCGGCCCGGAGACGATGCTGCCGCTGCTGGCGCCGATCGTGGCCGCTGTCGACGTTCCCGTCGCTGCACTGCCGGTGCCCTACCGCACCCATGCCGCGGAACCGACGTTCCAGTCGCTGCGCGACCCAGGGTGCGACCTGCTGCCTGACGGCCGCCCGTTCCCGGTCGCCCTGGATCCGTTCACGTGCAACCGCTATGAGGTCGCCGACTTCACCCGCAGCGCGGCGGAGCTGGGCGTGACCTACCTGGGACTGTGCTGCGGCGCCGGGCCACACCACCTCAGGGCGATGGCCGAGGCGCTCGGCCGGACGCCGCCGGCCAGCAAGTACTCCGCGGACATGTCCAAGCACGCGTTCTTCGGCACCGAGCCGACGTTGCGGCAGAGCAACCAGGAGTACCGGACCCGGTTGTAGCCGGGCGTGGCCACGTCACGCCGGGGAAAGTTGCAGTTCGGCAATCTGTTGCTAAATGGCCATTTGGCATTGCCACCGGCGCAACGCTCTGCCACAGTGCGCGCGATGGCCGTCGAGCGTTCCCGCAGCTTCCGTCGGGCTCTCGGCCTCTTGGAGGCCTTGGGCACCGATGACGTCGTCGCGGCCGGAGGATGCGGTGTGAACGAGCTCGCCACCCTGACCGGTATGGACAAGAGCCAGGCGTCGCGCCTGCTCGCGACAATGGCCGACGCCGGTTACGTCGACCGCGACGCTCGCACCCGGCGGTACCGCTTGGGTTGGCAGGTGTTCGCGTTGGCCGCTCGGTCAGGAGACCAGCGGCTGCTCAGCGCCGCAGGTCCGGTGCTCGTGCGGCTCGTCCGCGAGATCGGCGAGAGCAGCCACCTCTCGGTGCTGCGCGGCACTGCAGTGCTCACCTTGCTCACCGAGTCACCGTCCCGCGCCGTACAGGCTGTGTCGTGGGTCGGCCGACTGGCACCCGCCACGAGTACGTCGTCAGGTCGGGCACTTCTGCTCGACCACGATCGGGGGCAGCTGGCGGCCATGTTCGGGTCGGAGCGGTGGCCGGCTGCCACGGCGAAGTCGCCACGCGACGTCGACGACCTCGCCGAGCGGATCACGCTGGCACGAGCAGCCGGATACGCCCGGGTCGAGGAGGAGTCCGAACCCGGTCTGGTGGCAGTCGCCGCCCCCGTTCGCGACGCCGCAGGACGGATTGTGGCTGCGGTGAACCTCTCCGCACCGCGGTTCCGGCTCGGCCGCCGGTTGGCTCGCGCCGGTGTCGCTGTCGCGGCCGCCGCCGCGGACCTGACCGCCGCGCTCGGTCGCCCGGCACCGGCAATGATGGAGGAGGCGTTCGCGTGAGTCTGTGGGAGTTCTTCCAGGGGCGCTACGACGACCTGCTGCAGGCCGGCTTCGATCACATCTGGCTGGTCGGCCTGTCGGTGTTCCTGTGCACCGTCATCGGGGTCGGGCTCGGCGTGGCGACCTACCGGACCAATCGTCCTCGCGAGATCGTCCTCGCCATCACGAGCGCCTTCTTGACGGTCCCGTCCTTCGCCCTCTTCGTCCTGCTGATCCCTCCGCTGGGGATCGGTGCACCGCCGGTGATCCTGGCGCTGACCATGTACGGCCTGCTCCCCGTGGTCCGCAACACGATCACCGGGCTGCGCGAGGTCGACCCGTCCATCGTCGAATCGGCGCAGGGCATGGGGCTCAGCCGGACGCAACGACTCACCAGGATCGAGTTACCCCTCGCCTGGCCGGTCATCGTCACCGGAGTGCGGGTGAGTGCGCTCATCCTGGTCGGAATCGCCACCATCGGGGCCATCGTGGACGGGCCGGGCTACGGCGAGTTCATCTTCAATGGGTTGGCCCGCGTGGGCTCGCCGGTTGCCGTGAACCTCGTCTTAGCCGGAATGATCGGAGTGATCGTCGTGGCCATCATCTTCGATGTCTTATTCGCCGTGATCGCCAAACTAACCACTTCGCGAGGCATTCGATGACGAACATCGGCACCGTCGACGGAACCGCCGGCCGCATCATGATCCGACTGGAGAACCTCCGCAAGGAGTACCCCAAGGAGCCCAAGCCCGCCGTCGACGACCTGACGCTGGAGATCCCCGAAGGTGAGATCGTCATCTTGGTCGGGCCATCGGGATGCGGGAAGACGACCACGATGAAGATGATCAACCGGATCATCGAGCCGACGTCCGGGCGCATCATCGTCGATGACAAGGACGTCACGCACGAGGACCCCGACCAGCTGCGCCGCCGGATCGGCTACGTCATCCAGCAGATCGGGCTGTTCCCGCACCAGACGATCGCGGAGAACATCGCCACCGTGCCGAAGCTGCTCGGCTGGGACGCCAAGCGCATCGACGCTCGAATCGACGAACTGCTCGAGACCGTCAGCATGTCGCCTGCGACCTACCGCAACCGCTATCCCAAGCAGTTGTCCGGTGGTCAGCGCCAGCGGGTCGGAGTGGCCAGGGCGCTCAGCGGTGACCCGGCCGTGATGCTCATGGACGAGCCGTTCGGGGCCATCGACCCGATCACCCGCGACCGGCTGCAGAACGAGTTCCTCCGGCTGCAGGCCGAGGTCCGCAAGACGATCGTTTTCGTCACCCACGACATCGACGAGGCGATCAAGATGGGCGACCGGATCGCGATCCTGCAGGAGGGGTCCCGGATCGCGCAGTACGACACGCCCGAGCAGATCCTCACCGCGCCGGCGAGTGACTTCGTGGCCGACTTCATCGGCGCCGGTGCGTCGTTGAAGCGGCTGAACCTCAGCCGGGTCCGGGACATCGGGCTCACCCAATGGCCGACCGTCCAGCTCGGGACCGAACCGAGCGAGGTCATCGAAACGCTGCGCCGCTCCGACAAGGGTGCGGCCCTCGTTCTGGACGAAGCGAACCATCCCCGCCGCTGGGTCAGCGCCCTCGACTTGCAGCGGGCCGACGGCCGGCCGCTGGACCAGATCGGGTTGCCGCCAGAGGCCGTCGTCGAACCCCAGGCGACCCTGAACGACGCCTTGAACGAGCTGATCACCGCCAACTACAGCGTCGCGATCGTGGTCGATGCGGACGGCACTTACCAGGGCATCGTCGACATCGATCACATCAACGAGGCGATCCGTGGAATGCGGACCGTCGCCCGCGCCAAGGCTCGGGCCGGGCTTGCCGAGGACCGCGACGACGATCTGTTGACCAAGGGCACCACGCCATGACCGTCGCCGACGAAGATCTCGCCGTGGAGGCGAAGTGACTACCTCGACGGAGCAGTCGCTCGGAGCAGAGGCGACCGCGCCAGAGATAGGTATGGCGCCCATTCGGCGCGAGCACAAAACGGTCGCCAGCTACCTGCTCATGCCGGTGTTCCTTGCACTGGTGTGCCTCGGCCTGTACCTCTACGTGCAGTCGAAGGAACTCGACACCATCGAGCAACGGGCTCTCAATGCCAGCAGGCTCGGGACAGCGGTGTGGGAGCACGTCCAGCTCACTGTCGTTTCGACGATTTTCGTCATCTTGATCGCGATACCACTCGGCGTGTTCCTCACTAGGCCGTTCACCCGCCGCTTCCGCGGCGTCCTGCTCACGGTGGCGAATATCGGTCAAGCGCTCCCCACCATCGGCGTGCTGGCCCTGTTCGCGGTCGGTTTCCTCTTCATCGGCTTCAAGGCAGCGATCGTGGGGCTAGTTGCCTACACGGTCCTTCCGGTGCTGCGGAACACGATGGTCGGCCTCCAGCAGGTGGACGAGAACGTCCTGGAAGCCGGCCGCGGCATGGGCATCAGCAAGATGGGCGTTCTCACCCGGATCGAGTTGCCGCTCGCCGTGCCGATCATCCTGGCCGGCGTCAGGACGGCGCTGGTCATCAACGTGGGGACCGCCGCGCTGGCCACGTACATCAACGCCGGCGGGCTCGGGGACATCATCGTCGCCGGCCTGTCGACCAACCGACTCACTGTTCAGATCACGGGCGCCGGACTCACCGCCGTTCTCGCCCTCCTCGTCGACTACCTCGCCGGCATCGCCGAGGACGTTCTTCGGCCGAAAGGGTTGTAACACAGCAAAACTGCAGGTCGCCAGACACCCGTCGACGGCCGACACGACAGGAAGAAGGCCTATGCGATGACACTGATGACTCGCCGATCCACAACACTTTCGGCGCTCGGCGCAGCGGCGGCGCTGCTGCTGGCCGGCTGCGGTGACGACCCAGCCACACCATCCGGCGGGGGCGGTGGGAGTTCGGATGAGCTGTCCGGCGCCACGTTCACCGTCGGCTCCAAGGAGTTCACCGAGTCGAACGTCTTCGCGTGGATCACGATCATCGCGCTGGAGAACGCCGGTGCCGACGCGGGGGACGACGTCGCGAGCCTGTCCGGCAGTGCCACCGTGCGTGAGGCGCTGGAGAGCAGTGAGGTCGACATGTACTGGGATTACACCGGTACGGGTTGGATCAACATCCTCGGAAACACGACCACTGACCTTCCCGAGGACCTGTATGCAGCAGTGGTGGAGGCCGACGCCGCAAACGGCATTGCCTGGCTGGAGCCCGCCCCCTTGGACAACACCTACCGGATCGCCGTTACCGGTGACTTCGCCAGCGAGAACGACCTGGCGACGATGAGCGATGCAGCTGCCTACATCCAGGACAACCCGGACGACAGCGCGGTGTGCGCCGCCAGCGAGTTCATCAACCGTGACGACGGCCTGCCCGGCCTGCAGACCGCGTATGGATTCGAGTTCTCCAGCGTGGAGGAGCTTGAGCTGTCGCTGGTCTTCACGCAGCTCGGCGACACCTGCCAGTTCGGCGAGGTGTTCGCCACCGACGGCCGCATCCTGGCCAACGAGCTCACCGTGTTGGAGGACGACGAGGCATTCTTCCCGGCGTACAACGCAGCTCTCACGTTGCGCCAGGAGACCCTTGACGAGTTCCCCGCGATCGCTGACATCATGGCGCCGATCAGCGCCGCGCTCACGGACGAGGCGATCACCGAGTTGAACGCCGCGGTGGACGTCGACGGGGAGACCGAGGAAGACGCCGCCCGCACGTGGATGGAGGACAACGGTTTCGTCGGCTGAGTCTGTCGCGCAGCATCCTCCATTGCGTCCGTACGTCTGGCTGCTATACCAGCCAGACGTACGGACGTATCGCTGTGACTGAAAGGACGCGCCCATGCGCATTGCGGTGGCGCAGGTCGACTGTGCCTTGGGCGACATCGACGCCAACGTCGAGCGGGCCGCCAAAGCCATCGCCGCGGCACGCGCGGACGCCGCCGACCTGCTCGTCTTCCCGGAGCTGAACCTGTCTGGGTACTCCGTCGGCGACGTCGAGGCCGACCTCGGGATGCGCACTGACGACCCTCGGCTCTTGCGGCTCGCCCAAGAGGCCGACCCGATGGGGCTGCTGCTCGGTTTCTGCGAAGACGGGGTCGGCGTCCACACCTACAACAGCGCGGCCTACTTCCAGGACGGTGAACGGCTGCACGTGC
The DNA here is from genome assembly GCA_013696785.1 of Geodermatophilaceae bacterium. Classification (GTDB taxonomy): domain Bacteria; phylum Actinomycetota; class Actinomycetes; order Mycobacteriales; family Geodermatophilaceae; genus JACCTY01. The sequence continues at coordinate 11,316 of JACCXW010000120.1, forward strand.
ACCGCAAGCTGTACCTGCCGACGTACGACATCTTCGAGGAACGAAAGCACTTCAGCCCCGGGCAGCAGATGCGCGCCTTCGACACGGCACACGGCCGCAGCGCCATCTTGACGTGCAACGACGCCTGGCAGCCGCAACTGGCCTTCCTCGCTGTGCAGGACGGCGCCCGGATCCTGTTCGTGCCGACCAGCAGCGCGCAGAGCCGCTTCCCGCAGCGCTACGACTCCCCGACCTACTGGCGTGACATCACCACGTTCTACGCCCGGATGTTCCAGGTGTACGTCGTCTTCGCCAACCGGGTCGGGGTGGAGGGCCCGCTGCAATTCTGGGGCGGATCGCACGTGGTGGACCCATGGGGCGGTGTCGTGGCCGAGGCGCCGCAGGATGAGGAGGCGGTACTCACCGTAGACATCGATCTGGCCAGCGTCCGCCGCCGGCGACGCGAGGTTCCGCTGGTGAAGGAGGCCCGGCTGGCCATGGTGCAGCGCGAGGTGCAGCGACTCGTCGAGGAGGGTGGCGACCTCTGACCGGACGTCAGGCCGGCCCCCGGCTCGTGCTAACCGGTCGTGTCCTGCAGAACGCTGCCCAGCAGCCGGATGCCGCGGGTCAGCGTGGGCTCCTCAGCGCAGTACGTGAGCCGCAGGTGTGGGGCGGGTGGCTCCCCGGCGTAAGACGGCGTACCGGTGGTGACGAGGACACCGTGAACGGCGCAGCGCTGTGCGACTGATCCCGTCGGGCAACCGCAGCCAGAGACTCAGGCCGCCGTCCGGGACCGCGGTCAGGTGCGCAGCTGTCGGTGAAAACCGTGGAGGGGCTGTCGGCGGCCATCTTCGACAAGCTGGACCTGCAACCAGGGCCCGATGACAACCGCCGTGTCCTCGCCGTACTGGCCTATCTGGACCATCGCGACTAGCGACCGGACTGTCTGCGGGCACTGGCATCATCGCCGCCGTGCCCTCAACCCCGGTTGCGCTGAGCGCCGCAGTAGCCCGCCGTATCGCCCTGGCCGCCCAGGGTTTCGCCGACGCGCGGCCGACCGGATCGGTCGACGTGCGGCATCTGCGGCGGGTCATCGACCAGGTCGGCCTGCTGCAGATCGACTCCGTCAACGTGGTTTCCCGTTCGCACTACCTGCCGGTCTTCTCCCGGCTCGGGCCGTATGAGCGGGCGGCGCTCGACGATCTGGCCCGCCGGCGCGAGTTGTTCGAGTACTGGGCGCACCAGGCGTCCTTCGTCCCGATCCGGCTGCACCCGTACCTGCGCTGGCGGATGGACCGGGCAGAGCACGAGGCGTGGGGTTCGATGCGCCGGCTGGCGGAGGACAAACCGGGTTTCATCGAGGAGGTGCTCGCGCAGGTGCGGGCGTGCGGACCGCTCACTGCGGCCGCCGTCGCTCAGGATCGCCCGGCGCGGTCGGGCTCGATGTGGAACTGGCATGAGGGCAAGGTCGCCATGGAGTGGCTGTTCTTCATCGGGGCAGTCAGCGCGGCGCGGCGGACGTCGAGCTTCGAGCGGCTGTACGACGTGACCGAACGGGTCATCCCGGCCGCCGGCGGGTCGCCGAACTCGTCGAGGAGGGCGAGCTTGCCCCGGTGCAGGTACCGGGGTGGCGGCAGCAGGGCTACCTGCACCGGGCGGCGCGGATTCCCCGGTGGATCCGTGCCCGTGCCCTGCTCTCGCCGTTCGACTCGCTGATCTGGGAGCGAGGTCGCACCGAGCGATTGTTCGACTTCCGGTTCCGGCTGGAGATCTACACGCCGGCCACGAAGCGGATACACGGCTACTACGTCCTGCCGTTCCTGCTCGGCGACCGGCTGGTCGCCCGGGTGGATCTCAAAGCCGACCGCCAGGCCGGCGTCCTGCGGGTGCAGGGGGTGTACGCCGAGCCTGGCGTCGATCTTGGCGAGGTGTGCCGCGAGCTGGCCGCTGAGTTAGAGGTCATGGCCGGCTGGATGGGATTGGAGCGGGTCTGGGTGGGCGAGCGGGGCGATCTGGCCGATCCACTGCGAGCGGTGTTGCGGCCTGACCATCCCGGGACGGATCAGCGGATCTGAGACTGGGCCTGCCGTGCTCGCTGGCTGGCGCGGTCGGCACGCCGGTGCCAGCGCCGGGCGTTGCGCACCCGGCGGGCCCGGGCGTTCGCCTCGGCATCGTGGTGCAGGTCCCGCAGGTGGTTCTGGGCCAGGTCGCCGTCGATGGTGTTCATTGCTTTCTCCTATTGATGAGGTGCGGGTGGGGGATGAGTTGCCGGATCAGCCGGCGGTGTTGCTCGATGTGGCGGTGTTGCCCGATGTGGCGGTGTTGCTCGGTGTGAGGGTGATGTCGCCGCTCATGGTGCGCACGCTGATCGACAGCACGTCGCCGTCGTCCACGGGGGCGGCGTCCTGGTGCTCCAGGTCGGACCGGGTGCGCCCTGACAGAGTCGAGATGTCGAGCCAGACCAGAGTCCCCCGCTGTACACCGACCTTGACGTTTCCGGACATGGTGGTGATGTCGAGGCTGCCCCGCTCGGTCCGGCGCAGCTGGACATCTCCGGATGCGGTCCGGGCGAAGACGTCAGCGCCACACCCGTCGATGAGGACGTCACCCGAGGCGGAATTGGTGCGGCAGCCGCCTTTTACGGTGAGTGCTCGGACGTCGCCGGACGCGGTCTTGCATTCGAGCGACCCGGTGATCGTTCCGAGGTTGACGTCGCCGCTGGCGCTGCTCACGGTGGCGTCGCCGTCGACCCGGTCCGCGGCCACATCGCCGCTGGCCGTGGCGACCTCGAGCCCGCCGAGGGATCCGCGGCAGCTGACGTCGGCAGAGGCCGTGCGTACGTTGACAGCGGAGCCGACCGGCAGCTTGATGACCATCGTCAACCGTCCGGCGGAGCCGAACCGGCGCTCGGGCGCCTCGACGTCGAGCACGGTTCCGTCGGCGGACAGTTCGACCCGGGTGCGCTCGGCGTTGTCCTTCCCCGAGCTCCCGCGCGGGACCACCTCTATGGTGGTCTCGGTGGTCTCTAGGGCGGTGATCTCCACGTCACCGGCAGGGTTGCGTACTCGCAGGGTCAGTGGGTGCGGTGTGCTGAAGGCGTAGGACCGGGCAGACACGGGGACTCCTCTGATCGTGGGCGTGGGTAGCGCAGGCTTGGGTATCTCTGGTCGGTGAACCGCAGGTGCCGGCGCGGCTCAGCCGCGCGCATAGCCGGTCATCCGCCGGCCGATCAGCGGCTGCGGGGTCGGCCGCCCCCCGCTGGGCTGCACCGCCGCGGCGACCGCACGGACCAGCCATGCATTGACCGACAGCCCCTCGGTGGCGGCGGCACGTTCGGCCCGGGTCTTGAGAGCTTCAGGCAGCCGCAGCGTGATGCGCGCCGCGGTCGATCCGTCCTCGACGTCGTCCTCGGGTGCCGCGTCGGCCCCCGGGGGAGGCGGGGGCGGAGGCGGCGCCGGTGGCGCCGGATAGGACTCCGCCGCGGTGACGACCACATGGGGCTCGCGGCCGTGCATGCGGATCTCGACGGAACCGCCGTCCCATGCGGTGGTCACCTCGTCGGCCAGAGCCGACAGCGCGTCGACCAGGCACAGCCGAGCCGAGGGGTCCAACGTGGCAGCCAGCAGCCGGGCGGTCTCGCGGGTCTGCTCGGTTCCAGCCGCCGCGGCAGCGAGCAGGTCGTGACGTAGCGCCTCGACGTACTGGGTCAACTCCATGACGTCACTATGACATCGACGGAGACGTCAGTCAAGTGTCAATGCGATGTCTTTCTGCGCCGCAGCGATGTCAGTGTGCGTCGGCGTGCCGTGGCCGGCCCCGCCCAGGTACGCCGGTACAGTCGGCAGACCGCTCCTTCCCCCCTGGCGGCCCCGCTCGAAAGCTCCGGAGTTCTGGTGCCCGACCACATAGCTGATGCAGTACCCGACACCGTCCCGCTGCAGGTCCAGGTCATCGCGCAGACGCAGTTCACGGCCCCGGCCGAGATCCCCTGGGAGACCGACGCGGAGGGTGGGCAGGCGCTCGCGGAGTTCGCCGGCCGGGCCTGCTACCAGTCCTGGACCAAGCCGAATCCGGCGACCGCGACCAACGCCGGCTATCTCCGGCACATCCTCGATGTCGGCCACCTGTCGGTGCTGGAGCACGGCAACGTCACCGTGTACCTGACCGGTGTGTCCCGATCATTGACCCATGAGTTGATCCGGCACCGGCACTTCTCGTTCAGCCAGCTCTCGCAGCGCTACGTCCCGGAACGTAACGCCGCGATGGTCGAGCCGGCGGTGATCGCGGAGGACCCGGAGTTGCACCAGAAGTTCCTGGCCGCGACGAAGGCGGCGCAAACGGCGTACATCGAGCTGCTGGAGGGGCTGGAGAAGCGTTTCGCCGACGTCGACAACGCCACCCTGCGCCGCAAGCAAGCCCGGCAGGCGGCCCGATCGGTGCTGCCCAATGCCACCGAGACGCGCATCGTGGTCACCGGCAACTACCGCGCCTGGCGGCACTTCATCGCGATGCGGGCCACCGAACACGCCGACGTGGAGATCCGTGAGTGCGCCGTAGCGTGCCTGCGCGAGCTACAGAGGGTGGCCGAGAACGTCTTCGCGGACTTCGAGATCAGCGTGCTGCCCGACGGCACGGAGGTCGCGTCGAGCCCACTTGTCGCCGAGGGCTGAGAACACACCGATCGGATGAATGCGCTCGCGGTTGTTGTGCCTATACAATCCACGCGCCCCACCCCGCTCCGGACCCCCGACTGGCGCGGTGTGGGGCCTCTTGCGTCTACGAGGGGTAATCTCCCGAAAATGAGCCCCTCAAGCTCCGTTCCGAAAATGTGCCCCTCCCTTCTGAGGCACTGACGTGAGCCCCGCCGCCATGGAAGCCAGCCCATCGTCTCCAGAACTGAGCCCCTCGGCTCTGGAACGGAGCCCATCCTCTACCAGGCCCTTTGGGCGGGTGTTGACGGCGATGGTCACACCGTTTGCTGCCGACGGGACCTTGGACGTGGCGGGCGCGCAACGGCTGGCCGCGCATCTCGTCGACGAGGGCGGCTGCGACGGTCTCGTCCTGTCCGGTACGACGGGGGAGTCCCCGACCACGAGCGACGAGGAGAAGCGGACCCTGCTCGGCGCCGTGCTGGAGGCGGTGGGCGACCGGGCCACCGTGCTCGCCGGGGTCGGCACGAACGACACCGCGCACACGGTGCAGCTGGCGCAGGAAGCCGCCCGTGCCGGTGCCGACGGTCTGCTCGTCGTCACTCCCTACTACAGCCGGCCACCGCAGGCAGGCCTGGTCCGGCACTTCGAGACCGTCGCGGATGCCACCGACCTTCCGGTCATGCTCTACGACATCCCGGTGCGCACCGGCGTCCCGCTGGAGGTGGAGACGCTGGTGCGGCTGGCGGAGCACCCGCGGATCGTCGCGGTCAAGGACGCGAAGGGCGATCTCGGTGCGGTGTCCTGGACGCTGGCTCGCACCGACCTGGCCTACTACTGCGGCGATGACATGCTGAACCTCCCGATGATCTCCGTCGGCGCTGTCGGTGTCGTCAGCGTCGTCGGGCACGTGGTCGGTACCCGGCTGCGCGAGATGCTCGACGCCCACGAGAAGGGAGACACCGCGCACGCCGCGACCGTCCACAGCGCACTGCTACCGGTGTACGCCGGCACGTTCCGAACCCAGGGCGTCATCCTCACAAAGGCGGCGCTCGGCCTGCTCGGTCTGCCCGGCGGACCGGTTCGCGCTCCGCTGATCGACGCGACGGACGAGCAGATCGCCCGGCTGCGAGAGGACCTGCGGGCCGGCGGAGTGCAGGTGTGACTCCCGGCGGCCCAGCGCAGAGCCTCGGCGCCCCCCCGGCTGTGCCGGCGCAGGGACTTCGCGTCGTCGCACTCGGCGGTCTCGGAGAGATCGGCCGCAACATGACGGTCTTCGAGTACGCAGGAGCGCTGCTGATCGTGGACTGCGGGGTGCTGTTCCCGGAGGAGGACCAGCCCGGTGTCGACCTGATCCTGCCGGACTTCGCCCACATCGAGGATCGCCTCGGCGACGTGGTCGCGGTGATCCTCACGCACGGGCACGAAGACCACATCGGCGCGGTGCCCTACCTGCTGCGGCTGCGGGCGGACATCCCGCTCGTCGGCTCGCGCTTCACGATCGCCTTGATCGATGCGAAGCTACGAGAGCACCGGATCAAGCCGGTCACCCAGGTCGTCGTGGAGGGCGAGCATGCGGCGCTGGGTGCCTTCGACTGCGAATTCTTCGCCGTCAACCACTCGATCCCCGACGCCATGGCCGTCGCGATCCGGACGCCGGCGGGGCTCGTGCTGCACACCGGCGACTTCAAGATGGACCAGGTGCCGCTGGACGGTCGGCTGACCGATCTCGGCGGGTTTGCCCGGCTCGGCGCCGAGGGCATCGACCTGCTGCTGTCCGACTCCACGAACGCCGAGATCCCGGGCTTCGTCACCGCGGAGCGCGAGATCGGGCCGGTGCTCGACGGGGTCATCCGGCAGGCGCAGCGCCGGGTGATCGTGTCCTGCTTCGCCTCCCACGTCCACCGCGTGCAGCAGGTGCTCGACGTCGCCGAGCGCCACGACCGCAAGGTCGCCTTTGTTGGTCGCTCGATGGTCCGCAACATGGGCGTGGCCAATGATCTCGGCCTGCTGACGATCCCGCCCGGGCTCATGGTCGGCATGGACGAGGCCGCGGCGATGCCGCCCACCAGGGTGGTTCTCGTCAGCACCGGCTCGCAGGGCGAGCCGATGTCGGCGCTGTCGCGGATGGCCAAGGGCACCCATCACCAGATCCGGGTCGACCCGGACGACGTCGTCATCCTCGCCTCCAGCTTGGTACCGGGCAACGAGACCGCGGTCTTCCGCGTCATCAACGCGTTGTCCCGGCTGGGCGCGACCGTCGTGCACGGGGGAGTTGCCTCCGTGCACGTGTCCGGCCACGCACCCGCCGGTGAACTGCTGTACCTGCTCAACGCCACCCGCCCCAGCAACGTGATGCCCGTGCACGGCGAGTGGCGCCACCTGCGCGCGCACGGGCGGCTGGCCGAGCTCACCGGCGTACCGGCCGATCGCGTGATCCTGGCCGAGGACGGCGTCGTGGTCGACCTCGTCGACGGCCTGGCGCGGATCAGCGGCAAGGTCGAGTGCGGGCTGGTGTACGTCGACGGGAACGTGGTCGGTGACGTGGGGGAGGAGTCGCTGCGCGATCGGCGAGTGCTCGGCGAGGAGGGCTTCCTGGCCATCACCATCGTCGTCGAACCGTCGACGCGCACGATCGTTCGCGAGCCACACGTGTCGACGCGCGGATTCTCGGACGCACCAGGTGCCTTCGACGAGCTGCTGCCCTTGATCGAGAAGGAGCTGGCCCGCCAGCTCGAGGATGGTGTTTCCGACACCCACCGGCTGGCCCAGGCCGTGCGGCGGGTGGCCGGCAAGTGGGTGGCCGACACCTACCGGCGCCGCCCGATGATCCTGCCCACCGTCTTGGAGGTCTGACCGGGTAGCGAGACACGCACGGGGTTGTTGAGGCTCGTGTGGCTGAGGTGCCGCTAGCGTAGGGACGTGAGCCCGCCACCCCCGTCCACCGCCAACCGCGGCAGCTCGACAGCGGGGACGTCGGCGCGGGCGGGCGCCCGCCAGACCGCCGCCCGCCAGAGCCCCACGCGTAAGCCGGCTGCCCGTAGACCGGCCGCTCGAAAGCCCGCCGCTCGCAAACCGCCTGCGCGGCGTGGTCCCGGCCCGCTCGCCGTGGTCGGCAAGGCGATCTGGCGGATGCTGGCGGGTCTGTGGCTGCTCGTCGCCCGCGGCGTCGGCTCGGCCGTCCGCGCGATCGGACGAGGGGCGGCCGGAGCCCGCGATATCGATCGGCAGCAGCGCCGCGACGCTCTCGGATTGGCCCTGATGGGGTCGGCCATCGTCGTGTCCGTTGCCGTGTGGAGCGGCGGCGCCGGTCCCGTGGGTACGGCCGTGCGCGTGGTGTCCCACTGGGCGATCGGCGGGGCGGTCGCATTTCTGCCGCCGGCCCTGGTCATCTGCGCGGCCTGGTTGCTGCGCCGCCCCGGCGACGGGCAACCTCGCGGGCGGCTCGTCATCGGCTGGCTCTGCATCGTTCTACCGATCCTCGGTGTCGCGCACATCGCTCAGGGTTCGCCGACCACGCAGAGCGGGCGGGATGGCGCGGCGGGCGTGTTCGGGGCGATTTCCGCCGGCCCCTTCGAGAGCGGTGTCGGAACGTACGTCGGCAGCGCGCTGCTGGTCCTGCTCGCGATCTTCGGGATCCTCATCGTGACGGCGACCCCGGTGCACCAGGTGCCGAAGCGGCTCACTGAACTCGGCCGGCGGCTGCTCGGCCGGCCGGGCGCGGTCGGGGGCGCCCCGGATTCTGGAGTGGATCCCGAGGCCGATCCGCTGGCCGATATGGTCGTAGGACCGGACCGTGGCCTACGGGCGCTGCGGCTGCGCCGGCCGTCTCGCCGCCGGCAGGCAAGTCAGGCCGACAATCCGGCTGGGACCGGGCTCCTCGATGCCGAGGCTGACGCAGCGCAGGTGGAGGAACCCGCGGAGCCGGGTGCGGAGCCGACCCCGGGGACGGAGACCCCGCCCCCGAGCGCGCCGGGCGGCAAGCCCGAGCAGTTGTCGCTGGCCGTGCCGGAGGGCACGTACCGCCTGCCGCCGTCCAGCGTGCTCAAGCCCGGCACCCCGCATCGCGCCCGTAGTCGCGCCAACGACACGACGATCGAGGCGATCAGCAGCGTGCTCGATCAGTTCGTCGTCGACGCTGCGGTCACCGGTTTCACCCGTGGTCCCACCGTCACCCGGTATGAGGTCGAACTCGGTCCGGCGGTGAAGGTGGAGAAGATAACGAACCTCACCCGCAACATCGCCTATGCGGTCGCCAACGACAACTTCCGCATCCTCGCCCCGATCCCGGGCAAATCGGCGGTCGGTATCGAGGTGCCGAACACCGACCGCGAGCGGGTCAGTCTCGGCGATGTGCTCCGGTCGTCGGTGGCCACCAGCGACCACCACCCGTTGCTGGTCGGGCTCGGCAAGGACATCGAGGGCGGGTACATCTGCGCGAACCTTGCCAAGATGCCGCACCTGCTGGTGGCGGGCGCCACCGGAGCCGGCAAGTCGGTCTGCATCAACTCGCTGCTCGCTTCGTTGCTGCTGCGAGCGACACCCGAGCAGATGCGGATGATCCTGATCGATCCCAAGATGGTCGAGCTCACGCCGTACGAGGGGATCCCGCACCTCATCACGCCCATCATCACCGACCCTAAGAAGGCCGCGACCGCCCTGGTCTGGCTGGTCGAGGAGATGGAACAGCGCTACGAGGACATGCGCGCCTCCGGCGTACGGCACATCGACGACTTCAACCGGAAGGTGAACCGCGGGCAGGTCGTCACACCGCCGGGCAGCGAGCGTGTCTACACGACGTACCCGTACATCCTCTGCGTCGTGGACGAGTTGGCCGACCTGATGATGGTGGCCCCCCGCGATGTCGAGGACTGCATCGTCCGGATCACCCAGAAAGCCCGCGCGGCGGGCATCCACCTGGTGCTGGCGACGCAGCGGCCCAGCGTGGACGTCGTCACCGGCCTCATCAAGGCCAACGTGCCGAGCCGGCTGGCGTTCTCGACGTCCAGCCTCACCGACAGCCGGGTGATCCTGGACCAACCCGGCGCTGAGAAGCTGATCGGGATGGGAGATGCCCTGTTCCTGCCGGTCGGCGCGGCCAAGCCGGTCCGGGTGCAGGGGGCGTTCGTCTCCGATGCCGAGATCGAAGCCATCGTCGCGTTCTGCAAGAACCAGCAGGAACCCGTCTATCGGGAGGGTGTCCTCGAGGCCGGCAAGGCAGCCAAGCGGGACATCGATGAGGACATCGGGGGCGACCTGGAGGAGCTGTGCCAGGCCGCCGAACTCGTGATCACCACCCAGTTTGGATCCACATCGATGCTGCAGCGCAAGTTGCGAGTGGGCTTCGCCAAGGCCGGACGGCTGATGGACCTGATGGAAAGCCGCGGCATCGTCGGAGCCTCGGAGGGTTCCAAGGCCCGCGACGTCCTGGTCAAGCCCGACGAACTCGACGGGATCCTCGACGCCCTGCGGGTCTGAGCCTATGGTCCTAGGA
>JACCXW010000144.1 GCA_013696785.1 Geodermatophilaceae bacterium
CGCCACGAGTGCCTGGACGTCGTCGCCGCCCGGATCGGCGCCGGCCGCAACAGCCGCCGCCAGACCCTGCGCGATCTGCTCCTGCTCGACATGGTGCGCGAGCTGGCCGTCCTTGCCGAGGGAATCCCACCAGCGGTTCCCCCTGTCCCAGGCGTCACGACCCCAGTGTTCGACGACCTCGGCCTCGTACTGGCTGTTGTCGAATCCGTCGAGAACTTCTTCTGCCATCAGTTGTTCACCTCCTTCCGTTTTCCGAAGCGTCGTTCGCACCGATTCGATCTGCCGCCCGATCCGCTGCTGCTCCTTCTCGAGCAGTTGCAGGTGGACGCGCAGCGCAGCCGCCGGTTCCTGCGCGCCGGCGAGGACGTCGGCGATGGCCGGCAGGCCGACACCGAGCTCACGCAGCAGCAAGATCCGCTGCAGCCGCACCAGCGAGGCCTCGTCGTAGTAGCGGTATCCGTTACGTCCGACCCGGCTAGGCTCGAGCAACCCGCGATGCCCGTAGTGGCGCAACGTGCGGCTGGTCGTGCCCGCGATCCGCGCCAGGTCCTGGATTGACCACTCCATCGCGCGGACTCCTCTCGAGAGATCTTCGGTGCCGAGACGAACCATAAAAGTTGACGCAGCGTCAAGGTCCACCCCCTTTCACCGGTCATTGCCGGACGGGCACCGCGACCACGGGGCGGTCAAGTCCGTGATCATCGAGCGAGCTGTGACCTACCTCCCTGCCCGTGTAGGCCGGTCTCGCGCTGGGTACTCCTCTGTCTGCACCGCTACCGCAGAAATGAGGAACCATGAAGGCATTGACATGGCACGGCAAGCGCGACGTACGAGTTGAAACCGCACCCGACCCGAGGATCGAAGAGTCCACCGACGCGATCATCAAGGTGACGTCGACGGCGATCTGCGGCTCCGACCTGCACCTCTACGAAGTGCTGGGCGCGTATCTGACACCGGGCGACATCCTCGGCCACGAGCCGATGGGGATCGTCGAGGAGGTCGGCTCCGACGTCACGCACATCTCCCCCGGTGATCGTGTCGTGATCCCCTTCAACATCTCTTGCGGCCAGTGCTGGATGTGCAGCCGCAAGCTGTTCGCGCAGTGTGAGACGACGCAGGTCCGTGCCCAGGGCAAGGGTGCGGCGTTGCTCGGGTACACCAGCCTGTACGGCGCCGTCCCGGGCGGGCAGGCGGAGTACCTGCGGGTGCCGCAGGCGCATTTCGGGCCGATCAAGGTCCCCTCCGATCACGCCGACGAGAGATTCCTGTACATGTCGGACGTGCTCCCGACGGCATGGCAGGCAGTCCAGTACGCCGACGTACCGGACGGTGGTGCGCTGGCCGTGCTCGGCCTCGGCCCGATCGGTCAGATCGCGGTACGCATCGCCCGCCACCTCGGTGTGGAGCGGGTGTTCGCCGTCGACAGCGTTCCGGAACGGCTCGCGCTGGCCGGCCGGCACGGTGCGGAGCTGGTTGACATGAACGAGCACGAGGATGTCGCTGCTGCCCTACTCGAACTCACCGCCGGCCGCGGTCCCGACAGCGTCATCGACGCGGTCGGCATGGAAGCCCACGGAGGCGTCCAGTCCGCGGTGGGCAAGGTCGCCCAGGCGGCGGTCGGCCTGCTTCCCGACGCCGTGGCTCGTCCGTTGACAGACAAGTTCGCGATCGACCGGGTGGCCGCGCTGCATACGGCCATGAAGGCCTGCCGCCGTGGTGGCACGGTGTCGATCAGCGGGGTTTACGGCGGCGAGATCGAACCGATGCCGATGATGGAGATGTTCGACCGCGGGCTGCAGGTCAGGATGGGTCAGGCGCACGTGAAGCGCTGGATCGACGACATCCTGCCCCTCCTCGTCGACGATGACGTCCTCGGCGTGGAGGACCTCGCCACGCACAAGGTGCCGCTGGGCGACGCGCCGCACATGTACGAGATCTTCCAGAAGAAGGAAGACGACTGCATCAAGGTCGTCCTCAAGCCGTGACGGACGCTCCGTTGGTGGTGCTCATCACGGGCGCCTCCAGCGGAATCGGCCGGGCGAGCGCCATCAGGTTCGCCGGCCAGGGCGCCCGTCTGGTGCTGCTGTCCCGCTCGCCGGAGGCACTGGCCGAGGTGCAGGCTGAGTGCGTCCGGGCAGGCGCGGGCGACATCCTGATCGCAGTGGCCGATGTCGGCCGCCATGAGCAGGTCGAGTCCGCGTTGGCCCGTGCCCTGGAGACCTTCGGCGCCGTGGATGTCTGCGTGCACGCCGCCGCGGTCGCCGCCTACGGCCGGTTGGAGGACATCCCGGTCGAGGTGTTCGACCGGGTCATCGACACGAACATCAAGGGCACTGTCCACGTCAGCCGGGTCGTGCTCGAGCACTTCCGCGACCGTGAGATGGGGACGCTGATCCTCGTCGGTTCCGTCCTCGGGCGGATCTCGGCGCCGTTCATGTCGCCGTACGGCGTGAGCAAGTGGGCCATCCGCGGACTGGCCCGGACGCTGAAGCTGGAAGCCCACGACCTGCCCCACGTGCATGTGTGTGAGGTCTGGCCGGGTGGGGTGAACACGCCGGTCTACCAGCAGAGCGCGAACTACGCCGGTCGCGTCGGTCGGCCACCGCCCCCGGTGGTGACCCCGGAGAGAGTGGCAGCCGCGATCGACCGGGTCGTTCGGCGTCCCCGCGCGCGCACCGGGGTCGGCTGGGCAAACCCCCTCATGATCTTCGGTTTCGGCGCCCTGCCGGGCGTGTACGACGCCCTCGTCGTTCCGATGATGAAGCGGCTGGGCATCAGCCGGGAGCCGGTCGACCCGCACCCGGGCAACGTCTTTGCCCCCCAGCCCGACCTGGAGGGCACCCACGGCCCTTGGCGCGGGCCGCTTGGCCTTCGGCGCTGATGAGGACGAGCTTGGACCGGCAACGGGCTTAGAACCATCGGTCAGCGGGCATGGCAATGGCATGACAACAGTTCTCTTGACCGGTGCGTCCAGCGGTATCGGTGCCGCCACCGCACTCGCCCTCGACGAGGCCGGCATGACGGTTTTCGCAGGCTTCCGCGATCCGGACGACGCCGTACCGCTGCAGAAGGGCGCATCGCAGCGACTGCACGTGATCACCCTCGACGTCACCGACGCGGACTCGATCGCGGCCGCGACGACCATGCTGGAGGAGCGGCTCGGTGACGCAGGCCTCGACGCCGTCGTCAACAATGCCGGAGCGGGCATCCCCGGCCCGCTGGAGATCCTTCCCATCGACCAGCTGCGCGAGCAGCTCGAGGTCAACGTGATCGGTCAGGTCGCCGTCACGCAGGCGGTGCTCCCGCTGCTGCGCCGCGCCGGCGGCCGGGTGATCTTCGTCGGCTCGATCGGCGGGAAGGTCGCCGTCCAGTTCGCCGGGCCGTACCACGCCTCCAAGTACGCGATGGAGGCGATCGCGGACAGCTGGCGCCAGGAACTCGAACCCGACGGCATCGCGGTGTCGCTCATCGAGCCGGGTCCCATCGCCACCCCGATCTGGGCGAAGGCCGCTGAGCGGATCGACAAGCTGCTCGCCACCGCATCACCGCAGACGGCGCGCTACACCGACCGGCTGCGTTCCTTCCAGGAGACGCTGCGCTCGCAGGGCAAGAGCGGATCCTCGCCCGCCGAGGTGGCCGAGACGATCGAGCGGGCCATCACAGCGGAGAAGCCCTCCAGCCGGTACGCCGTCGGCGCCGACGCGAAGCTCCTGAGCGCCGTCCGGCCGCTGATTCCCGACAAGCTGCTCGACGCCGTGGGCAAGCGCCTCGCCCGCTGACACCCGGCTCTTGGCGGCGAACTCCCAACCCGCGCCCAATCCGCCGCCCCCTCCCCGCGACCCAACCCGCCGCCCTCCCCCGTGATCAAGGACTTTTGGACACACCGAGTCGGGCGTTTCCGGACATTCCGGGCCACGCATCTTCATGATCGCCGGGGGAGGTAGGGCGGCGGGGCGGGTGCGGTGGCCCTGTGGCCCCGGCTAGCCCGGGCTAGCGCGGGCTAGCGCGGGCTGGGGCCGATCGGCTGGGTCAGGAGATGGCTCAGTACGGGGGTGAGGGCCGCGATAAGGGTGTCGGCGTCGAGTGCGACAACCGGGGGCAGCCGCAGGATGTAGCGGGTGAGCGCGAGACCCAGTAGCTGACTGCTGATCATGCCGGCACGTACGTCACTGTCCGCGGCGTCGTTCGTGAGCGCGCGGACGAGACCCACCACCTGCTGACCGAACACGGCCCGCATCCGTTCGGCCGCGGCGGCGTTGGTGACCGCGGACCGGAGCAGGACCATGATCGCCTCGTCGGCCAGATCGCCTTCCCAACGGTCGACGAAGTGCCTGGCCAGGATCGCGGCAACCTCCGCCACCGACACGCCGGTCAGGTCGGGCAGGTGCAGGTCGATGTCCACCGCCGCGCCGAGCAGGCTCTCCTTGCTCTGGTAGTAGCGCATGACCATCGACGGGTCCACGCCGGCAGCCGCGGCGACGGACCGGATGGTCGTCCGCTCGTACCCGTCGTTGGTGAACTGCTGCCTGGCCGCGGCCAGGATGGCGTCCCTGGCCGGTTGTGAGCGCGTGGTGAAAGCCATGGCTGGAGCCTAGTGCCAACGGACGTTGTCAAACTACAGGAACAGAGGGCGTGGAGAAACACATCTCGTCGATCCTCGGCAAGCTCGGGTTGCCGCCGTCGGGCGACGACCACCGCCGGGTGATTGCGGTGCTGACGTGGCTGGAGGCATGAAAGCGGCCACCCGTGGCTAGACCGTCACCGGCTGGTCCGTCGACGAACGACGGTGTTGGCGGCTCCGGAGACGCAGCGCCAAGGCGGCAGCCGTCAGGTACAGGACGCCCTGCACCTGCAGGGCGATGGTGAGCCCGCTGCCGGTGCCGACGAGACCGGACAGCAGCATCCCCACGGCCTGTACACCGCCGTACACGGCGAAGAAGGTGCTGATGACACGGCCTCTGGCGCCCTCGGGTGCGTGCGTCTGCAGCACCGTGAGCAGGCCGGTCATCGACGCGAGACCGGGCACCCCGGCGGCGATGAAGAGGCCGACGTACAGGCCGAACGCGGTGGTCAGCGCCGTCGCGTTCCAGGTGACGAGCGACAGGGCACCGAAGGCTGCCAACGACACCGCGATCAGACGCTCCTCCTCCCAGCGCTTGATCACCAAGCCGAGGAGCGCCCCGCCGGCGAGAGCTCCGATCGCCTGCACGCCGCGTAGGGTGCCGACGTCCGCCTCCGTGCCGCCGAGATCGCGTACGACGAACAGCACGAAGAGCACGACGAAGGCGCCCTGAGCCAGGGCCATGCAGACCACCACGCCCATCGTCCGACGCAGTACCGGCGTCCTGAACACGACCGCCAGTCCCTCCCCCCAGTCGGCCAGGAGCCGCACCGGAGCCGCCGGCTCAGGCCGAACGGCCTGGGCCGGGCGCCCCACCTTCCAGCCGAAGAGCGCCGCTGCCGCGACGAACGTGGCGGTGTCGGCGACGAGGACGCCTCCGATGCCGGTGAGGCCGAGCGTGAGCCCGCCCAGCGGGGCACCGACGAGGCGGGCAAGGCTGGACAGGATGCCGGTCAGCTGATTGACAGTCATCAGGTCGGTGACGGGCACGAGGGACGCTGCGGTGACGGTTCGGCAGGGTTCGATCACGGTGCCCAGTACTGACTCCGCGACGACGACCGCGTAGACGAGCCAGAGGTCGTCGGCGGACTGGACGAGGAGGAGCGGCAGCAGCAGGACGGCTTGCAACGCCGCCACGGTGGCCATCAGCCGCCACGGCTCGAAGCGGTCGACCAGCACCCCCGCGAGCGGGCCGATCACGACGGTCGGCACCAGCTCGAGCACGAACACGGTGGCGGTGACGAGCGGCGACCCGGTCAGCTGCAACACGAACAGCGGAAGGGCGATGAACAGCATCCAGTCGCCGATCTCCGACAGCAGGCCGGCCGCCCCGAGCCGGGCGACTCCCGGCCGCTTCAGGATCGCGAACATGCTCATGAGGGATCCCCGTACACGTCCGGGTTGAGGAACGCCCGGAGCGTGACGTGTACGACGGCGCTGCTCTCGGGGGCGTCGCTGCGGATCGGCCGGACATAGGGCCGGATCAGGGCGTCGACGGCACCGATCAACGCCTGCAGCTCGACCGGGGTCAGCTGCAGCGCATACGAGCTCGCGCCGGATGCCTCGGTCCACTCCTCCGGGAGCAGCTCGCGCCGGGCCATGTACCTCCCGAACAGCTCGTCAGCGTGCTGCGTCGACATCACAGCCAGCGCCGCCGCGGCGACCTTCGCGGCCGGGCCGGGCTCGCCGGAGAAGTCGAAACCCACGGCCGCGGCCTGCCACGGCCTCGTGCGCGCGTCCCCGGCCGAGCCCTGCTCCGCCGGCTCGACGAGACCGACCTTCGCCAGCGCCCGCAGGTGCCACGAGCAGTTCGAGGCCGTCTCCTCCACCACCGCGGCGCACTGGCTCGCGGTCTGCGGGCCGGCGGCGAGCAGGTGGTTCAGCAGCGCGAACCGAGCAGGTACGGCGAGCGCGGCCAGCGCCTCGTTGCCGACGACGAGACGAGGTGGCAGTCGATCGGGCGTCGTCGGCATGCTGGACTCCAGACTCTGAAGTAAGAACTTCAGAGTCTTCTAGCCAGCGTCAGATGTCAAGCCCTCGCTTCATATCCCTGCGTCCACCGACGTCAGCAAGTCACCGCGACGCGTACAGCGCCTTCTCGAAGTCGCTGTACATGGTCATGGCCTCCTCAGGCACGAACGGCAGGAACTGGGTATAGATCGCGCCGGTGATGCCGGCAGTGGGGTCGACCCAGTAGTGGGTGTTGAGCAGGCCGGCCCATGCCCCGGAGCCGGCCCGGCGCTTGCCAGGCACGTCCTCGGTGTTGAGCAGCAGGCCGTAGCCCCACTTGTAGCCGGGCCCGGCATTGAACGAGAACGTCGTCGCCGCGTCCGCGCTCGGGATCGACTCCGGGAAGTCGAGATCGCCGATCTGGTTCTGGAACGCCGCCGCGACAGTCGCTTCCGTAAGGATCCGGGTGCCCTCGAATTCGCCGCCGCCGAGCAGCGCCCGCTGGAACTTCAGGTAGTCGCGAGGGGTGGAGTGCAGGCCGTGCCCGCCGGTCCAGTACTCCGGCTCCTGATTCAACTCGATCTCGCTAGGCGCCCAGGTGCCGTCCTCGCCCTTGAGGTGAACCGGAACCGACGACGCGCGCTGATCGCCGTTCATCAAGAACGCTGTCTCGTTCATGCCGAGCGGGCCGGTGATGCCTTCCTTGATGGCCACGTCGAGGGTGACCCCGGCGGCGGCCTCGACGACCTTGCCCAGCCAGTCGGTGTTGATGCCGTATTCCAGCCGGGTCCCGGGGTCGGCGACCATCGGAGCGCCGAAGATGACATTGGATCCGGACAGCACGTTCGGTACGCCCGTCGCCGCCTCCCAGCGGACGATGTCCGCGTTCCAGAACCAGTAGGCCAAACCGGATGTGTGTGTGATCAGATGCTTCACCGTCGCCTGGCTTGCGGGCGCCCGCAGTCGTGGCGTGTCACCGTCCCAGCCATCCAGGACCTGTACGTCGGCGAACTCGGGGCAATAGGCCTCCACCGGCGCGTCGAGATCGAGGTCACCCTTCTCCATCTGCTGCAACGCGGCGACGGTCGCGACCATCTTCGTCATCGACATGATCCGGAAGTGGGTGTCGACGGTGACGGGCTCGTCCTCGCCGGCGACCCGCGGACCAGCAGCACCCTCGTAGATCACCCCGTTGCGGTCGGCGGCAATCGCGACCGCATTGGGTACGGCACCGGAATCGACGGCGTCCTGCAGGATCTTGTCAATGTCGTGACTCACAAAAGGCTCCTTTGTTTGCTCGGGCGGGTGTCTCAACTATGCGCCGAGAGATGTCGGCACACCCCCTGCGAGCGGACAGTCCGGAGGCCAGTCGAGTGGCCATGCCGGCCTTCGGCGACGTTTCGGCCGGATTTTGTCGCGTCAGCCCCTGATATCGGCAAGCAGGATGTCCAGGCCCTGGGGGGACAGCACCTGCTGGATGACCATCAGTGCCGATCCCATGACGCCCGCGCCTTCCCTGGCCTGCGAGGCGACAATGCGAAGGTGTTCGGTCGCCAGCGGAAGCGAGCGCCGGTAGACCGCTTCCCGTACCCCGGCGAGGAGTGTCTCGCCCGCATCGGCCAGCGACCCGCCGACCACGATGACGGAGGGGTTGAGCAGACTCACGCACATGGCGAGGACGTCTCCGATGTCGCGACCTGCCTGTCGAAGCAGCCGGGTCGCTTCGAGATTGCCGGCGCGGACGAGCGCGACCACGTCTTGACTGGACTCGGCCGCGATGCCGAGCTTCCGCAACGCCTTTGCCAGCGCTGATCCGCTTGCTACCGCTTCGAGGCAACCGGTGTTGCCGCAGCGACAAGCGATGCCCGCGCCGTGGGGGGCCTGGATGTGGCCGAGGTCGCCGGCCGCCCCCTGGGCTCCCCGGTGCAATCGTCCGCCGCTGATGATTCCGGACCCGATTCCGGTAGCGACCTTGACGAAGATCAGGTGCTCCTCGGCACCGAAGGCCACTGCATGCTCGCCCAACGCCATGACGTTCACGTCGTTGTCGACCAGCACCGGAACGGGAAAGTGTCGAGCCAGTCGGGACGGCACGTCGTAGCCGTCCCAGCCAGGCATGATCGGCGGATTCGTAGGCCGCCCGGTCGAGTGCTCCACCGGTCCCGGCAGCCCCACGCCGACACCGATGAGTTCCGCCTCGGTTCGGCCGGCCTCGCGGATGAGTTCCCGCGCGGCGCGCGTCACGGACGTCAGGACCACCTCCGGGCCGTCGTCGATTGCCAGCGACCAGGTCCGCGCTGCGAGCGGCTGCCCGGCCAGATCGGTGACCCACGACCGACCTCGGCTCCTAGGCGACCCGCGCCGGCTCGATGATCTCGGGCAACTGCCGGTGCCCGCTCGATGATCTCGGCGAACTGCCGGCCCCGGCCGGTGACATCCCAAGATCAACGTGTAGGGGGCGGGACCTTGGGCCTGCGGCGAGACGGGACCTCCGACCCTGTGCGCGCGACGGTCATCCGGCCACGCTGAAAGCACAAAGAGACCACCCCGGGCGTCGACAGGGCGCCACCGGTAAGGAGATCAGGATGACCGTCACCCCGCAGGTCCGCCCCGGCGCCCGGATGCCGGACCCGGACTTCGTCCATCCCGAGTTGATCGCCCCGGACAGCCGCTCCGGCAAGACATTCCGCTACCTGGCCGCAGCGGCCAGACTCAGCATCGGCTGGGTGTTCCTGTGGGCGTTCCTGGACAAGCTGCTCGCGCTCGGCTTCAGCACCGGCCGCGACGGTGAGACCGGCATCGTCGACCGCTTCGGCGACGCGGCCTGGATCAACGGCGGCTCCCCCACCGAAGGGTTCCTGACCTTCGGCACGAAGGGACCGTTCGCCGATATCTACCAGAGCTTCGCCGGAGCCGCTTGGGCGAACTGGTTGTTCATGCTCGGTCTGGCCGGCATCGGCATCGCACTGATCGCCGGCATCGGGATGCGCATCGCCGCTGTCGCCGGCGCCACCCTGCTGGTCTTCATGTGGAGTGCCGCACTGCCCCCGGAGAACAACCCGTTCATGGACTACCACCTCGTCTACGCCATCGTCCTGGGCATGCTCGGCGTCGCCGGCGCCGGCCGGACCCTCGGGCTCGGTAGCCGCTGGGAAGCCCTGCCGATCGTCCAGAAGTACAGCTTCCTGAAGTAGCAGAACCGCGCACAACGCATGCCGTGCCGGGTTGAGTCAGCGGTGACCGTCAGAGACGATGACACGTCAGTCCGCACCACATGGCAGTGTCCGCACCACATGGCAGGTAGGAGCAAGCCGGCGTGACGTCCAGTGATCGGTCCCTGCTCGCAGCAGCAGCGGAAAGGTCGCCAACGCCTGCTACTGGGCTCACGCCCGCAGAGGTCGCAGAACGCGTGGCGACGGGCCGGACCAACGCGGTCAAACTCCGTACCAGCCGAACTGTCCCGGAGATCGTCCGCAGCAACGTCCTGACCTTCTTCAACGGCCTGTTGCTGGCACTGTTCCTTGTCACCATGGCGACCGGACGCTGGCAGAACGGGTTGTTCGGCGGAGTCATCGTTGCCAACGCGGCCATCGGCATCGTCCAGGAGGTGCGCGCCAAGCGCATCCTGGACCGGCTCGCGGTGCTCAACGCGCCCCACGCCAGAGTGGTCCGGGACGGCGTCACGTCTCAGGTCGAGGTGGGCGACGTCGTCGCTGACGACCTGGTCGCGTTGCGCGCGGGAGACCAGGTGACGGCCGACGGTGTCGTCCTCGACTCGGACGGGCTCGAGATCGACGAGTCGCTGCTCACCGGTGAGTCGGACCCGGTGGCCAAGTCGCCCGGCGAGGAGGTGCGATCCGGCTCGATCGTGGTCGCCGGGCATGGCAGGTTCCAAGCCACTGCTGTCGGGGCAGAGGCGTACGCCACGAAGCTGGCTATCGAGGCACGACGATTCACCCTCGCCCATTCGGAGTTGGTCAGTGGCACCAACCGGATCCTGCGCTGGATCTCCGTGGTGTTACTGATCGTCGGTCCGATCCTGCTGTGGAGCCAGTTCCGAAGCGCGGACAACAACGGGTGGCGCGATGCGGTCACGGGAACGGTGGCGGGCCTGGTCGGCATGATTCCGGAGGGCCTGGTGCTGCTGACCAGCCTGGCTTTCATGCTCGCCACCGTCACGTTGGCGCGTCAGCAGACGCTCGTGCAGGAGTTGCCGGCGGTTGAAGGCTTGGCGCGCGTGGATGTCGTCTGCCTGGACAAGACCGGCACGCTGACCCACGGGGATGTCGTCTTCGACCGTCTCCAGTCGCTGGGTAGCTGTTCGGACTCCGACATCTCCCAGGCCCTCGGTCTGCTGTCCGAGGACAGCGAAGGCAACGCGACTGCCGCCGCAGTGGCTGCGGCATTCCCCGTCACCGACTGGCACCGCGAAGGGAGCGTGCCTTTCAACTCCACTCGGAAGTGGTCGGCGGTGACGACCCCGGACCACGGCGCATGGGTGCTCGGCGCTCCCGAGATGGTCCTTGCCGCTCCGACGCCGGGGCTGCAGGAACAGGCGCACGCGGCGGCGATCCACCTCGCCGCCGCCGGACGTCGAGTGCTGCTGCTGGCACGGTCGACCGCCTCCGCCAGACCCTTCCCAGCCGTCGGGGGTCAATCGAGCAATGACGTGCCACTGCCGCCGGATCTGCTGCCGGCCGCACTCGTCGTACTCGCCGAACGGGTTCGCGAGGACGCCGCCGAAACGTTGCAGTTCTTCACCGCGCAGGGGGTCACGCTCAAGGTCATCTCCGGGGACAACCCGGGGACGGTGGCGGCGGTGGCCGCGGCTGTCGGCATCGCGGGCGCCGACAACCCGGTCGACGCGCGCACACTCCCGGAGGACCTCGACGAGCTCGGCGATGTGCTGGAGCGGCACTCGGTGTTCGGACGGGTCACGCCGCACCAGAAACGGTCTCTGGTGGCCGCATTGCAACGCCGCGGCCACGTCGTGGCGATGACCGGTGACGGCGTCAACGACGCGCTCGCCCTCAAAGACGCCGACATAGGCATCGCCATGGGCAACGGCTCGCCGGCGGCGCGTGCGGTAGCCCAGATCGTGCTGCTCGACAGTCGGTTCGCCCGGCTGCCCGGTGTCGTGGCGGAGGGCCGCCGGGTAATAGCGAACATCGAGCGAGCCTCGAACTTGTTCCTGATCAAGAACACCTACGCGCTGGTCCTTGCGCTGATCGCCGCGGTGACGGTCAGCGCGTATCCGTTCGCCCCGATCCAGCTCACCCTCATCTCGACGCTGACCATCGGCATCCCTGGCTTCATCCTGGCGCTGGCGCCGAATTCACGTCGATACGTCCCGGGATTCCTACGTCGGGTGCTCCGCTTCTCCGTGCCGATCGGCGCGGTCACCGGCGTGAGCGCATATCTCGGGTACCGCGCTACCCGCTTCCTCGACGCCGGAGCAGGGGTACCGGAGGCGCGCACCACGGCCACCGTGGTCGTGCTGATCGTTTCGCTGTGGACCGTTGTCGTACTCGCGCGTCCGCTGGCCGGGTGGAAACTGGCGTTGGTCGCGGCGCTCGGCGGCTCGGCTGCCGTCGTGATCGCGGTGCCCGCGATCGGGGAAGGTCTGTTCCTGATGTCCATCACCCGGCTCGACGTCACTGTCGCGGTCGTTGTCGGGGCCGTCGGGGCGCTGCTTGTCGAAGTGACACATCGAGCGGTCGATGCCACCGGGCGCAGCTCAGCGGTCGAGTAGCTGCCGGACTTCGGCTGCGATCTGGATGTCTTCCCGGGCACCGATCACAAGAGTCCGGACGGGTGCGCCAGCAGCGGTGATGTCCCGGTCGTCCCAGACGTAGTCGTTGCGGTAGAGGTCGACGGCGATGCCGAGGAAGGCCAGCCGCTCGGCCGCGCGTCGGCGCACCAGCGATGAATTCTCACCCACACCGCCGGTGAACACGAGCACGTCCAGACCACCGGTCGCGACGGTCATCGTGGCAATGCCGCCTGCCAGCCGGTGGATGTAGACATCGAGGGCGAGAACCGCCCCCGGATCTCCGCGATCCACCGCGGCCTCGACCTCGCGCATGTCCCCGGTACCGGCCAGGGCCAGCAGTCCGGATCGCTGCTCCAACGCGGTGGCAACCTCGTGCGGCGCAAGGTGTTCGTGCTCCTCCAGCCACAGGACGAGACCTGGGTCGACGGTGCCCGAGCGGGTCGCCATCACCAGGCCCTCCAACGGCGTAAAGCCCATGGTGGTGTCCACGCTGCGGCCGTCGACGACGGCCGCCAGGGAGGCTCCCGCCCCGAGATGGCAGGTGACGACCCGCAGGTCCGCGAGTGGACGGTCGAGCAGGTCCGCCGCACGGCTGGCGCAGTAGGAATGCGACAGGCCGTGGAAGCCGTAGCGGCGTATCCCGTATCGCTCGCGCCAGTCGAGCGGCACGGCGTAGGTGGCCGCGGCGGCCGGGATGGTGCTGTGGAACGCGGTGTCGAAGCTGGCGACCGCGGTGACGTCGGGCCACTGCGCGGTGACCGCGTCGAGCGCGGCCAGTGACTTCGGCTGGTGCAGGGGGGCCAGATCGATGAGCTCGCCGAGCTGCCGGCGTACGGCATCGTCGACGACGACCGGTCCGGTGAAGAAGGTCCCGCCGTGAACGATGCGATGGCCGATGGCGTCCGGCGTACCCCAGCCGTCGACGGCTGCCGCGACCTGACGTCCGTCGCTGTCGCCCGGCAGGTCCGCGTCACGCAGCACGGAGTCATGGTCGTCGAGCAGGCGCAGTTTCAGGCTGGAGGAACCCGCGTTGACGACGAGTATCCGCACGCCTCAGTCCCGGGCCGACCAGGTCCAGCCGGCGATCGCGGGATCGTCCTCGCCGTGTTCGCGGGTGTAGGCACGTGCCGCGATCCGGGCGTCGACCATCTGCTGGCGCAGCGTCGCAGCCCGGCTGCCGAGGGACCGGACACGATCGATGACGTCCAGGACGAGGTGGAAGCGGTCCAGGTCGTTCATCATCACCATGTCGAACGGCGTCGTGGTGGTGCCCTCTTCCTTGTAGCCACGCACATGCAGGTTCCGGTGATTGTTGCGTCGGTATGTCAACCGGTGGATCAGCGACGGGTAGCCGTGATAGGCGAAGATCACCGGCTTGTCCGTGGTGAAGAGCGCGTCGAAGTCCCGCTCCGACATCCCGTGCGGATGCTCCGTCTCCGGTTGCAGGCGCATGAGGTCCACGACGTTGATGACGCGGACCTTCAGGTCGGGGAGATGGGTGCGCAGCAGGTCCGCCGCCGCCAGCGTCTCCAGCGTGGGGGTGTCGCCGGCGCAGGCGAGCACCACGTCAGGCTCCTCGTCGGTGTTGCCGGCCCACGGCCAGATCCCCAGCCCGCGGGTGCAGTGCGCGACCGCCTCGTCCATGGTCAGGTACGTCAAGGCCGACTGCTTGCCGGCGACGATGACGTTGACGTAGTGCCTGCTGCGAAGGCAGTGATCGGCGACCGAGAGCAGCGTGTTGGTGTCCGGCGGCAGGTACACCCGGACGACCTCGGCCTTCTTGTTCACCACGTGGTCGATGAATCCAGGGTCCTGGTGGGACAGGCCGTTGTGGTCCTGCCGCCAGACGTGGGAGGACAACACGTAGTTCAGCGACGCGATCGGAGCCCGCCAAGGAATGTGGCGGGTGGTCTTGAGCCACTTGGCGTGCTGGTTGAACATCGAGTCGATGATGTGGATGAACGCCTCGTAGCAGTTGAACAGGCCATGCCGCCCGGTGAGCAGGTACCCCTCGAGCCAGCCCTGGCACAGATGCTCGGACAACACCTCCATCACCCGGCCGTCCGGCGCGAGGTGGTCGTCTTCGGGCAGCAACTCGGCGTCCCACGCGCGGTCGGTCTCCTCGAACACCGCCGAGAGCCGGTTGGAGGCCGTCTCGTCAGGCCCCATGATGCGGAACCGGTGCGGATTGCGGGCGACGATGTCGCGCAGGAACGCACCCAGCACCCGGGTCGCCTCACTCGACTCGACGGCGGGCCGATCCACCGTTACGGCGTACTCGCGGAAGTCCGGCATCACCAGGTCGCGAAGCAGCAGCCCGCCGTTGGCGTGCGGATTCGCACTCATCCGGCGGTCGCCGTGCGGTGCGAGCGCCTGTAGTTGCGGGACGAGGCGGCCGTCGGCGTCGAAGAGCTCCTCGGGCCGGTAACTCTGCAGCCAC
The DNA here is from genome assembly GCA_013696785.1 of Geodermatophilaceae bacterium. Lineage (GTDB taxonomy): Bacteria > Actinomycetota > Actinomycetes > Mycobacteriales > Geodermatophilaceae > JACCTY01. Next base: position 14,785 of record JACCXW010000144.1, read on the forward strand.
TGCTCCAGCATCGCGCGGTGCTTGGCGTTGCCGCGGGTCTCGGCAAGCGGAACCTGATGGGAGCGCCAGGTTCCCTCGACCGCTTTGCCGTCGACCTTCTTCGGCCCGGTCCAGCCTTTGGGGGTTCGGAGCACGATCATCGGCCACGCCGGGCGCACCGCCTGCTTGCGGTCGCCGTCGCGCGCCTCCTGCTGGATGGCCGCGATGTCGTCGAGCACTCGATCGAGCGTCGCGGCAAGCTGTTGGTGGACCTCCCTGGGGTCATCGCCGCCGACGAAGTGCGGCGCATAGCCGTAGCCGTGCATGAGGGCGGCAAGCTCTTCCTCGGGGATGCGGGCCAGCACGGTCGGGTTGGCGATCTTGTAGCCGTTGAGGTGGAGCACCGGCAACACGGCGCCGTCGGTCACCGGGTTGAGGAACTTATTCGAGTGCCAGCTCGCTGCCAGCGGGCCGGTCTCCGCCTCGCCGTCACCCACGACGCACAGCACCAGCAGGTCCGGGTTGTCGAACGCCGCGCCGTACGCGTGCACCAGGGCGTAGCCGAGTTCGCCGCCCTCGTGGATGGAGCCGGGCGTCTCGGGAGCCACATGGCTGGGAATGCCGCCGGGGAAGGAGAACTGCCGGAACAGCGCGCGTAGCCCGCCCTCGTTCTGCCCGATCGACGGGTACACCTCGCTGTAGGTGCCCTCCAGATAGGCGTTGGCGACGAGCCCCGGGCCGCCGTGGCCCGGGCCGGTGATGTACAGCGCATCGAGGTCGCGTTGCTTGATGACCCGATTCATGTGCGCGTACAGCAGGTTCAGCCCGGGGGTCGTCCCCCAGTGCCCGAGCAGTCGTGCTTTGACATGTTCGGCCAGCAGCGGCTCGCGCAGCAACGGGTTGTCCAGCAGGTAGATCTGCCCGACCGACACGTAGTTCGCCGCCCGCCAGTACGCGTCGATCAATTCGAGGTCCCGCCGACTCAAGGCTTGCTCGTCGCGGTCTTTCACAACCCGGTCTCCTCACAGCTGCACGGATGAAGGAAGTCTGGTGGACGAGCACCGGTCCGCTGCAGGCCGGGCTCCGGTAGCGACCAAGGTCCCGCCGAGAACAGGTCGCTCGGTCCTGCCGACCCACCCAACATCGCGCCGGCCGTCACCGGACGGCTGCTGACCAGGCTGCGTGAGGGGGCGCCACAAGATCAGCGGCTCGCGTCCCTGACCGATCGGGAACGCGAGGTGTTGGGACTGATCAGCGACGGGCTGACCAACAGGG
>JACCXW010000157.1 GCA_013696785.1 Geodermatophilaceae bacterium
CCACCCGGTCGCCGCGGTCGACGAGCTTCTGGGCGATTGCCAGCCCGATCCCGCGGCTGCCGCCGGTGACCAGAGCCGTACGAGAGGTCATGTTCCGGGACTGTAACCAGGCCTGAAAACACTGTGCCGACATGGCCGGGGCAGCCGATCCACTGCCTCGTGATGGGTGGCCTGGGCGGGCACGATGTGGAGCTGCGCACCGGCATGCGGACCGCGCCGGAGCGGATCAAGGCAGAGAGCGAACGCTGACCTCCGGCAGGACAGCGGTCGGGTCCAGCTCGATGCCCTGTACGAGCCAGGCGAAGGCGCCCAAGCCGGCCGGATCGGTCAGCTCGGCCGCGTCACTGGCTCGCTGGAGCGCTGCGGCGTATCCGCCCGGATCGGCGGCGTAGGCGGGCCGACGCCCGCTGACCCCCAGCGAGCGCAGCGCCGTCCGCTGGTCGGTGCGCAGCGTCCGTACGGCTCCGCTGGTCGCGGCCGGGCAAGCGGCCTCGCCGGCCACGGACACCGAGTCGATCGCCACGTGGGCGGTCAAGTCACAGCTTCCGTCCGGGATCGGCGGGGTCTCGCGGCCACGGCGGAAGCCGGTCAGGGTTCCGTACGCCGGCCGCTGTTCGGCAACATGCGCGTAGTCGATCGCCACCGCCAAGCCTCGGCGAACCCGCGACACCGCACTGGCCCAGGCGCTGTCCCGGCCCAGCCCGATCTCCCGGCGCGATCCGGACGGCCACCAGCGCGCCAGCCACGCGGCTTCCGCCGCGGTCGGAGCGGAGCCGCCGGATTCCGCGCCGTGCGGGTCGACGAGCAGGACGGTCAGCCCAGCCACCGCCCCGGCATCGGCGGTTGCGCGCCTGGCGATGTCCGGAGACACGGCGTCCCGGAATGCGCTCGGGCCACCCCTCGCGTCGGCTGTGGCAGCCTCTCCACCGGCGGCGCCGCGAGCCTGCGCGTACCCGAAGGCATCGCCCTCGACCACGACGTCGATCGGCACGTTGTCCAACCACTCGTTCGCGAGCAGCAGGCCGGTCAGGTCGGGTACGGCGTCGAGCCAGCGCAGCTGTTCGGACAATTTCGTCGGTCGAGATCGGCGCTCGACGACTGTCGCCCGGACTCGCGACCGCAGGCCCGACGCGATCGAAGCCAGGACCGCTTCCAGCAGATCGCTGGAGCCGGCACCCATATCGACGAGGTCCAGCCGATCTGGATGGTCCAGGGCGGCATCGACTCGGTCCAGGAGTTCAGCGATCGCCTCGGCGAAAACCCCCCGAACCGATACCGAGGCTGAAGCCGAGGTCCGGAAGTGGCCGGCCGCGCCCTCGCCGGCGACATAGAAGCCGTCCGGTCCGTACAACGCCCGCTCCATCGCCGCAGACCATCGGACCGGGTCAGCCGGATGAGCTGGCGGGGGAACGGCGGCCGACATCGCACCGGCTGGCATGGCGCCAACCGTAGATCGACATAGCCCTTATGCCGACATTCACAGTGGGCAAGCTGGGACCGGGCGAGTACCCGGTCCGAGCTTCCCCGCTGCGACGACGACCGCCAGCGGCAGCGCCCTGACCGCCAAGGGTGACTAACGCCACCCTCACGGAGGGGATGGGCGCGCCTATCCTTTGCGCTGTAACAGATGCGTGTACACCCAAGGACGTCTGGTACCCGGCAACGGGACTGGAACGGAAAGGACGCGCTGAGTCATGTCGATGCACACGCTTGCCCCGCTCCGGGTCGGTGTGATCGGCGCAGGTCGAGTCGGCGCCGTCCTCGGGGCCGCCCTGGCCGACGCCGGGCACCAGGTCATCGCAGCCACCGCCGTTTCCGCTGCATCCCGAACCCGCGCCGCTCGTCTGTTGCCGGGGGCTGCGCTCTTGCCCGCGGACGACGTCATCGACCGGGTCGATCTGATCCTGCTGGCCGTACCCGATGACACCCTCGATGACCTCGTCCGCGGTCTCGCCGACGCGGGTGCCTTCCGGGCGGGGCAGATCGTCGTACACACCTCGGGCGCCCACGGACTGGCCGTACTCCAACCGGCCGTGTCCTGCGGCGTCCTCCCGCTCGCGCTGCATCCGGTGATGACCTTCGCCGGACAGCCGGAGGACGTGCTCAGACTTGCCGGTGTGCCCTTCGGCGTCACCGCGGCCGACGAACACCGCGCGGTGGCCGAGACCCTCGTCCTGGAGATGGGCGGAGAGCCGATCTGGGTCGAGGAGTCAGCTCGTACGCTCTATCACGCGGCGCTCGTGGTCGGCTCCAACCACCTGATCACCCTCGTCGCCGAGGCCCGCGATCTGTTGGGCATCGCCGGGGTCGAAGACCCCGCCCGGTTGCTGGGGCCACTGCTGGGTGCGGCGCTGGACAATTCGCTTCGGTACGGCGACAAGGCGCTGACCGGTCCGATCTCGCGGGGCGACGTCGGCACCGTACGGCGGCACCTGCGCACGCTCGTCGAGCAGGCCCCGGAAAGCGTCGCCAGCTACGTGGCGATGGCCCGCCGCACCGCGCAGCGCGGGCTCGCGGCCGGCCGGCTCAAGCGGCACGAGGCGACCCCGCTGCTGGACCTGCTCGCCGACCGCTCAACGGCAACCGACCTCGATTCCGCGCCGAGCCGGGCCGGCACGTCGGTCGTTGCATCATGACCACCACCGACGCACCGGTCACCCCAGTTCCTGGCGGTTTACGTCAAAACCGCCAGAATCAACCTGGCGGTTTACGTCAAAACCGCCACGCACTCGACGACGTACGGGTCGCTCGTACCCGGTCCGAGCTCGATGCCGCCCGCGGCGCGCTCACCGGCCGCGTGGTCCTCGTCCCGACGATGGGCGCCCTGCACGACGGCCACCGCGCATTGATGCGCGCCGCCCGGGCGCTCGGCGATCACGTGATCGTGTCGATCTTCGTCAACCCGACTCAGTTCGGG
>JACCXW010000173.1 GCA_013696785.1 Geodermatophilaceae bacterium
CGTGGAATGGCTGTTCGATCTCCAGGATCGCCCGGCCCAGCCACGTGTCCGTGGCCATGACCAGGTGCCGCAGCGTCTGCGCGTACGACCACTCGCCGCTCACCGACACGTCAACCGTGCCGGCCGGCATCGCCGCCACGCGCTCGAGGGTGGCCGCCCATGTGCGCTCGAGCGTGGCCCAGGCCGCGCGCAGGCCAGCCGGATCTCCGGCGCGCCGGTCGACGCGGCCGGGAAAGCGACGGTTGAGCTCGGCCTCGACGAGTGGGGCCACATCGACGCCGTTGACGCGCAAGAAGCTCTCACCGTCGAGGAGCCACGGTGCGTCGATGTCCGCTCCCGCCACGTCGACCGCGCGCATCACGACGCCGGACAGGTCAGCTCCGACGAACCGGGCGCCGCGCAGGTCCGCGCCGACGAACTCCGCTCCCTGCAGTTCGTCGGATCGGGTGAAGGTTGCCATGACGGTGACTGTCTCACGTTGGACCTCCGCTCATGCCGCGCTGGAGCTGGTGCCGGTTCCTGCCGCTGCGTGCCGGGAGGAGCCGGACGATGACCTAGTCAGGTGTGTTGGCTGAGTCGCAGGCTGGGGACATTGACCCGCTCGTGGCGGCGGGGCACGACCTGAAGACCCCAACTACATCCTCGCCGCCTACAGGGCCTCCGGCACCCGACCATCCAGCCGACGTGCCGATGAGCGGGCCGTATCGATCCTCTTTTGCGAGAGCGTAAATCGGACGGGTCTAGTAGTCGTAGCGCACGATCGCGCGCCGCAGCGACGGCACGTGCACGATCCGGAATCCGGACGCGAGGAACGCGCTGAGCGCCCCGACGTGCATCTCGCCCCAGGTGACATCCTTGCCCGGAGCCGGCTTCATCGGGTAGGCCTCAACGGCCCGGGCGCCATGGTCGTGGGCCAAGGCGATCGTGCCGCCGACCAGCGCGCAGCTCACGCCCCGGTGGCGGAAGCCGGCTCGGGTTACGAAACAGGTGACCGCCCAGATGCTCGCATCGTCCTTGTTCTCGTGGCGGCCCTTCCACGTCGTCTGGCGCAGGTAGGTGTAGTCGCTTCGCGGTGCGAGCGAGCACCAGCCCACCGGCTCACCGTCGAGGTGGGCCACGAGTCCGTGTCCCTCGATCACCTGGTCGCGGAGCAGCTCGCGGCGGCCCTGGACATCGTCGGAGTGCTGTGCGTACCAGCCCATCCGATAGCCCTGGCACTGGCAGCGAGCGGCCTGGCCTTTGCGTCCGAGAATCGTCTGGATGTCGTCGAAGAGCGATTCGTTGGCCGGCTGGACGATGATGGCCACGGGCTCAGAGTCGCAGATCTTGCGCAGAGACTTCAGTTGCGGTCACCGTTCCTGCGCGGGTGGCAGCGTTGTGCACACGCACGCCTTGTTGCCGTCCTGGTCGGCGATCACGGTGTACGACGGCGCCTGGCTGTCATCGACGACGATCCCACCCGCGGTGAGGGCGGCGGCGATCCGTAGATCGGCCACCTCGGGCGCCACCCAGACGTCGACGTGGAACCGCTGACGCGGGGTCTCGTGATCGTCGGTGTCCTGGAACCACAGGATCGGTACCCGTCCCGTGGCGTCTCGGACGTCGTCGCCGATGGTGCCGCGCCCCCGGGCCTCGGTGCTTCCGGTCAGCAGGGCCGCCCACACCGGGGCGACCGTCGCGGCGTTCGCCGTGTCGAGGGCAAGCTCGATCGTGGTGATCGACGCCGGGTCGGCGGCGACCGCCTGCTCGGCAGCGATCTCGGTGACCCGTCGTGCGAGGTCAACGTCCTGCTGGGTCAGCCAATCCACAACGTGCTCGGTGCCCTCGTCGTCGCGGTAGACGGCGTCGTCGCTGAGTAGCTTGAGATCGACGTACCCGTCGCCCATCGCCACGCGCGGGTGGTGGCCGAGCGTGTCACCCGCCTCGCCCACTGCGGCGACGAACCGGACGCCGGTGCCGAAGTCACCGACCACGTAGCGTGCATGTAGCCCCTGACCCAGCTTGCGCCAGGTTGGCCTCGGTGATCTCGTTGCCCGTCAGCATGTCCACGGGCGGGACGGTAGCCCGCGTTCCGGACGGCCGGTGTCCGAAATCGCCTTTGAAATCAACGACTCTTCTCCTCGGTCACCGACAGATGTTTCGTAGTTGCCTGCTTGACTTGACTCATTCCAGATAGTGCGCCAGGCTGGGTTCGATGACGGGTGCTCCGACAGTTGCCGACGCTGAGGTGTCGCGGTCGCTGCGCGCGGCAGGGCTGCGGGTGACGGCCCCACGGCTGGCCATCATGGCCTGGCTTGCCGAGCATCCGCACTCCACCGCTGACGCGATCGGTGTGGGCGTGCGGGAGCGGCTCGGATCGGTCTCCACGCAGGCGATCTACGACGTGCTCGGCGTCTGCACCGCAGCGGGCATGTTGCGGCGGATCGAACCCGCCGGTCACCCAGCGCGCTTCGAGCGACGCGTCGGCGACAACCACCACCATCTCGTGTGCCGCGGATGCGGTCACACCGATGATGCGGACTGTGCGGTCGGAACGAGACCCTGCCTGACGCCGAGCGACCATCACGGCTTCGCCGTCGACGAGGCGGAAGTTGTGTTCTGGGGCTTGTGTCCCAGCTGTTTGACAGCGGGCGAGCCCGCACACAGAACCACCAATCACGAGGAGGCACGGCAGTGACGCAGATTCAACCCAAGCCGACGACAACGGATGCCGGTATCCCGGTCGAGAGCGACGAGCACTCGCTGACCCTCGGCGCCGGCGGACCGCTGTTGCTCCAGGACCACTACCTGCTCGAGCAGATGGCGCAGTTCAACCGCGAGCGCATCCCCGAGCGCCAGCCACATGCCAAGGGCGGCGGTGCTTTCGGCCACTTCGAGGTGACCGCCGACATCAGCGGCTACACCAAGGCCGCAGTTTTCCAGCCCGGAACCAAGACGGACACGCTGATCCGCTTCTCCACGGTGGCCGGCGAGCGCGGGAGCCCCGACACCTGGCGCGACCCGCGGGGCTTCTCGCTGAAGTTCTATACGACCGAGGGCAACTACGACATGGTCGGCAACAACACGCCGGTCTTCTTCATCAAGGACCCGATGAAGTTCCAGCACTTCATCCGCTCGCAGAAGCGGCGCGCCGACAACGGCTTGCGCGACCACGACATGCAGTGGGACTTCTGGACGCTGTCGCCCGAGTCCGCCCACCAGGTCACCTGGCTGATGGGTGACCGCGGCATCCCGCGCAGCTGGCGGCACATGAACGGCTACAGCTCGCACACCTACATGTGGGTCAACGCGCAGGGTCAGAAGTTCTGGGTGAAGTACCACTTCAAGACCGACCAGGGCGTCGAGACGTTCACCCAGGACGAGGGCGACCAGATGGCCTCGGCGGACACCGACTATCACCAGCGCGACCTGTTCGAGCACATCCGCGACGGCGAGTTCCCCAGCTGGACGCTGAAGGTCCAGATCATGCCGTTCGAGGACGCCAAGGACTACCGGTTCAACCCGTTCGACCTGACCAAGGTCTGGCCGCACGGGGACTACCCGCTGATCGAGGTGGGCAGGTTGACGTTGGACCGCAACCCGACCGACTACCACACCGAGATCGAGCAGGCGGCGTTCCAGCCGAACAACCTCGTGCCCGGCGTCGGGCCGTCCCCGGACCGGATGCTGCTGGCCCGGCTGTTCTCCTACGCCGACGCGCACCGCGCCCGGCTCGGTGTGAACTACACGCAGATCCCGGTCAACGCACCGCAGTCACCCGTCCACAGCTACAGCAAGGACGGCGCCATGCGCGTCAAGAACGTGTCCGACCCGGTGTACGCGCCGAACTCCTACGGCGGCCCGAAAGCCGACACCGCTCGCTACGGCGAGCCGGCGGGGTGGAGCGCGGACGGTGACATGGTCCGTGCCGGCTACGTACAGCACGCCGAGGATGACGACTGGGGCCAGGCCGGGACCATGGTCCGCGAGGTA
>JACCXW010000201.1 GCA_013696785.1 Geodermatophilaceae bacterium
CACAGGGCCACCGTGACGCTGAGCAGCGGCACGCCGCCGTACGCGGCGTAGGCGGTGAACGGACTGTCGGCCTGACTGACACCGAGCCGGCCCCAGGGGAAGCCGCCGAGGAACCAGCGGGAGCGCAGCGCCTCGTCGGCAACCCAGAGGCAGGCCGCCCACAGCGGCCACAGCGGCAGCCGCTGCACCAGCACGAGGGCCGGCCCGAGCAACGCCAGGTAGCCGGCCTGCCACAGCGCGAGCAGCAGCCACGGCCAGGCGCCGACGTACACCCCGGTCCAGCTCAGCAGCGGGGTGAGGTAGGCCAGGCCGAAGACGAAGCCGAGCCAGCCGCCGGCGCGCAAGCCGCGGCCGTACACGACGAGGCTCAATGCGGCCGGGCCCAGCACCGCCAGCAGCGACAGATCATGCGACGGGAAGGCCAGGTACAACGCCAGCCCGCCGGCAGCGGCAAGCAACGTCGGGACGCCACGACGGCGTATCGCCGGCCCGCGCAAGCTCGGGCGGACCGAGGCCGCCGGGGCGGCCGAGGCCACACTCGGAGGCGCTGCCGCGGACGTCATGCCTGCCAGCATCCCAGACCAGCACGGTCGCAGGGAGGGAACAGGCAGGGGCGCGGTCAGCCGACCGCGCCCCTGGGCCAGTGCCCTCACCGACGGAACTGCCGCAGCGGCGAGCCGGTGGGGCGCGACCTTCGGACCGGACGGCGGCTCGCTGGCTGCGAGCTGTCGCGCCGTTGTCTACTGGCCGTGCCTGACGTACTCTCCGCTACCGAACGCCTGACGCGACCCCTGGCTTTTCGACGATGCGCTCGTCCGGTCCGGCCCTGGCCGTGCGTGGCGGCTGCCACGGGAGCCGAAACGGTGTTGCGCCATCTGTGAAGCGGGGCCGCGCCCGGTTGCCCCGACGCGTGATCCGCAGACCCTACAAGTTGCTCGTCAACCGCTGTCAACCAACCGTTGACCTGCGGTTTCCACGGAGTTGGCTGGTCAGCGCGCCACCGCGATCCTGGGCCGAATCTTCGCTTTGGCCCGTTTTCCGGCGTGTTGTCCGGCGTGTCGGGGCAAGCTCACTCGATCGAGGGTTTGACGAGCGGGACGTGCCCCAAGGAGGCGTCGACTGCTCTACGGCGCGACGATCGTCCCGCTCGCCCGAGTGATGAGCAGCGGTTCGGCGAGCAGGTCGGCGGCCGACGGCGAGCGCCCCGGTGCGGCCCGGCAGAGGACGTGGGCGGTGAAGGAAACCGACCGGCTGCGACGGCCGACACGGGTCAAAATGGCGGTCGTTTCCACCACGTCACCGGCTAGCAGCGGGGCCAGGAACTGCACGTCGTCGTAGGCCGCGAAGAGCCCTTCGTCGCCGTCGGTCCGGATGGAGAGCTCGGTGGCGACGTCGCCGAAGAGACCGAGCACGTAGGCGCCGTCGACGAGATTGCCGCCATAGTGAGCGTGCGAATGCGGTACGTAGCGCCGATGACGCACCTCCTGCCCCACCATGTCTTCCGGTGGCTTGCTCATGCGGCTCCCTCTCGGTGCTGTGCAGCGGCGAACGTCAGGTAGGAGGCGACCTCGCCCGGGGTGGTCCCCCGACCGAAGATCCGGTCCACCCCGAGCTCCTCGGTCATGCTCGGGTCGAAGCGCGGCCCGCCGACGACGAGCAACGGCCGGCGGGTGCCCATCGCCTCTCGAAAGGCCGCGCTGAGCTCCCGGGTGTTACGTAAATGCGCGTCACGCTGGGTGACGACCTGGGACACGAGAACGGCGTCGCACCGCTCCGCCCGGGCCCGGTGGACCAGTTCCGGGACACTGACCTGAGCACCGAGATTGAGCACCCGCATCTCCCGGTAGTACTCCAGGCCCTTCTCCCCGGCGAACCCCTTCACGTTCAGGATGGCGTCGATCCCGACGGTGTGGGCGTCGGTGCCGATGCAGGCGCCGAGCACGACGAGCTTGCGCCGCAGCGTCTTCTTGATCGCCGCGTTGACGTCCTTGGCCGACAGCAGCGGGTACTCCCGCTCGATCACCTCGACCTTGCTCACATCGACCAGGTGCGTGACGCTGCCGTAGAGGACGAAGAACGTGAACCCGTCGCTCATCGCCCTGGCGTGGACCACCATTGCCGGTTCCATACCCATCTTCGCCGCCAGTTGCAAGGCGGCCCCCTCGGCCCTGGCGTCGTGCGGGATCGGCAGCGTGAAGGACAGCTGCACCATCCCGTCGCCGGTCGTGTCGCCGTACGGGCGCACGATCCCACCCGTGGCCGGCGGGCCGGCTGGCTCACTCACCGTGTGCCGCCAGCAGTTCCAGGGCCGGATTGCGGTAGCCCTCGGCCCGCCGTACGACGCCGTCGAGTCCCTTGCCGCGGTCGGCCGGGCGTTTGGTGATGCCGAACGTGCCGTCCGCGATCGCGTCCAGCAGGCCGTCGTCGACGATCCGGTCGAGCAGATCCACGGCCTCGCCCAGCACCTGCTTGGCGCGGGAGATGATGAAACCGCCCCGGGCCGGCTGGAAGTCCTCGTGCAGCCCACCGGCGGCATTGAGGACGTAGCGGACGTTCTGCAGCGCCAGGTCGCGGTCGGACAGCCACGGCGTCACCACCGCCTCGGTCATCATGCCGACGAGCAGGATCCCCTGGCCGGTCATCGTGCCGACCAGATTGAAGAAGCCGTCCAGTAGATGGCCGCGGAACACGTCCCCGGTCATGTGCTTGGTCGGCGGCATCCACTTCAACGGCGCGTCCGGGAACAGTTCGCGGGCGAGCATCGCGTGCGCCAGTTCCAGCCGGAACGACTCCGGCAGGTCGGGGTTGATCTCGAATGCGTGACCCAGCCCGAGCTGCCAGTCGGCCAGCCCGGCTTCGTGCGCGAACGCCTCGTTGAGCAGCTGGCTGACCGTGACGGTGTGCGCCTCGTCGACGGCATCGGCCGTGGTCAGGTAGTTGTCCTCACCGGTGTTGATGATGATGCCTGCGCGGGCGTGCACCATCCGGCTGAACCGCTGGTCGACGAACGTGCGGATCGGGTTGATGTCGCGGAAGAGGATCCCGTACATGCTGTCGTTGAGCATCATGTCCAGCCGCTCCAGGCCGGCCAGGGTGGCGATCTCCGGCATGCACAACCCGGACGCGTAGTTCGTCAGCCGGACGTAGCGGCCGACCTCCTTGCTGACGTCGTCCAGCGCCGCCCGCATCAGCCGGAAGTTCTCCTGCGTCGCGTAGGTGCCGGCGTAGCCCTGCCGGGTCGCACCCTCGGGGACGTAGTCGAGCAGCGACTGCCCGGTCGAGCGGATGACGGCGACGACGTCGGCACCCGCGCGGGCGGCTGCCTGGGCCTGCGGCATGTCCTCGTAGATGTCACCGGTCGCCACGATCAGGTAGATCCACGGTCGCTGCTTCGGGTCGCCGATCCGCTTGATCAACCGGTCCCGCTCGCGGCGATTCTTGTCGATTCGGGCCAGCCCGCGTTTGGCTGCCGTGAGCGCGGCTCGGGCTGCCCGGTCCCCGTCCTTGCCGGTCGGAACGGTGAATCGCACCGATCCGCTGCCGACCTTCTCGGCCAGGTCGTCGAGGTCGGCGTGCCCGCCGGTGCGCAACTCGTGCCAGACGGGCAGCGCGACGCCGTGCTCGAGCCCGACCTGATCCCGCACGGTGTCCACGACCCGGTTCACCCAGGGGATCTCGCCGTTGCCGATGGTGGGGTCGGTGCCGGTCATCCCGGCCAGGCGAAGCACCGCGCGTTCGACCGAAACGGTGGTGTGGGTCTTGGCCAGTTCCACCACGGGGGCGATGGCGCGGTCGGCCAGCCGGCGGGCCTTGCGCACCGTGCGCGCGTTCAGCCCGAGCTTCGCCTCGATACTCATTGCTCGCCTCCGCAGGCGTCGGCTTCGATGGTCATGACCGCGTCCCTTCGCTGAGCGTCCCGACAGCGTCGTACACGACGGCACCGTCGACAACCGTGAGCCGGCAGGTCGGTGCCTCGCCGGCCGCCCCCCGCTCGAGCAGCTCTCCCCCCGTCGACTCCCAGGCGGCGAACGTCGCGGGGGCGCCTGCCTGCAGCTGCCCGGCGCCGGGTTCGGCTCGGGCGGCGTACCACCCCCCTACGGTGGCGGCCCCGAAAGCCTGCTCGACGCCTAGGCCGAACCCGGCGGTGCGGTGGTGGACGGCGGCGGCGACACCGCCCCACGGGTCCAGCGCCGTGACCGGCGAATCGGAGCCCAGCGCCAGCGGTACGCCGGACTGCGCGTACCCGGCGAACGGGTTGAGGCGGGCCGATCTCTCGGATCCGAGCCGCTGCTCGTACATCCGGTCCCGCCCGCCCCAGGCGGCGTCGAAGGCGGGCTGCACGCTGGCGATCATGCCGAAGGTGGCC
>JACCXW010000215.1 GCA_013696785.1 Geodermatophilaceae bacterium
CGACGTCAGGGTCAGCATCCGGACCCGGGTAGCCGACCGCGGATGGTCGGCCTGGACCCGGTTGGACGCCGACAACGATGCAGTCGCTCCGAACCCGAGGGCGGGCGCCGTTCGAGACGGCACGTCGGCGTACTGGACGGGTCCCAGCACCGGGATCGAACTGGAGGTCCTGCCCACCGGAGGCAGCCCGAACGACCTGCGCCTGACTCTCATCGACCCGAAACGGGTGGCGGCGGATGCCGCGCCGGTGGCCACCGCCGTTCCGGCCGCCGCCGGGGATGTTCCGGCGCCGGCCATCTACAGCCGGGCGGCATGGGGGGCCGACGAGAACCTGATGGACTGGGACCCCGACTACGCCGACACGCTCATCGCGGCGACGATCCATCACACCGCCGACACCAATGACTACGACAGTGACGACGTCCCGGGGATGCTGCGCTCGATCTACTACTACCACTCGGTGACCCACGGCTGGGGCGACATCGGCTACAACATGCTTGTCGACAAGTTCGGCCGGATCTGGGAGGGCCGCTACGGCGGTCTGGCCAGCACGGTGATCGGCGCCCACGCCGGCGGCTTCAACACCGGGACCGTCGGCGTCTCGATGATCGGCAACTACGACATGGTCGAGGTCCCCGAGGCCGCGATGGACGCCGTCGCCGAGGCGATCGCCTGGAAGCTGTCCCTCTACGGTCTCGACCCGACGGCGACGACTCGGATCACCAGTGTGGGCGGGAGCGGGACCACGTCCAAGTACCCACCCGGAACCACGGTGACCGTGCCAGTGGTGTTCGGGCACCAGGAGGTGGGCTACACCGCCTGCCCCGGCCGCTACGCCTGGGCCAGGATGGGGGAGTTCCGTGACCGCATCGACGCGAAGATGCAGATACCGGTGTTCAGCGGCCGGGGCTTCTACCTGCGCGGGGCGAACGCCGGCGGACCTGCCGACATCGCCTTCGCCTACGGGATCGCCGGGGACATCCCCCTGGTGTGCGACTGGAACAGCGACGGCGTGGACACGCCCGCGGTGTTCCGCGCCGGCTGGTTCTACATCAGGAACAGCCTGACCGGAGGGCCGGCTCACATCAGCATGCAGTTCGGCACAGCGGGAGATCGTCCGGTGTGCGGGGACTGGGACGGCGACGGGGACCAGACCCCGGGGGTCTTCCGCCAGAACGGCGGGTCGGGCCCGGGTACCTTCTACCTCCGCAACGGGCTGACCACGGGCCCGTCCGACCTTCGCTTCGACTACGGCAGCCGCGGTGATCAGCCGGTGGCGGGGGACTGGAATGGCGACTCACTCGACACCGTGGGCGTGTTCCGCGACGGCAGCTGGCACTTGACCGACAGCACCAGCAACCCGCAGATCACGCTCTCCTTCGGTTACGGCACCGTCGGCGACGACGCGCTTGCCGGTGACTGGGACGGCAACGGCGCCGACGGGGTCGGCGTCCAGCGCGGCGGCACGTTCTACGAGCGCAACCAGGCCGCCGCGGGACCGTCGTCGGCCGTCTTCACCTATGGCACGAGCAGCGACGACCCACTCGCCGGGGACTGGGACGGCAACGGCACGGACACCGTCGGCATCACGAGGGGCTACTGATGACCAGATCGTTGCGGCTCGGCGTACTCCTGCTCCTTGTGGTGGGTGGCTTCGTGCTGCCGACGCACCAGGAAGCCTCGGCGTACCCCACGTCCTCGGTGCAACTCAACGGTCACGGTTACGGTCACGGCCGCGGGATGGGTCAGTGGGGTGCCTATGGCTACGCGACCAACAACGGCTGGACGCATCAGCAGATCGTCGACCACTTCTACGGCGGCACCGATCTTGGTACGACGCCGAACAGTGCCATCACCGTGCGGCTGCTCTACCAAGACGGCCGGGCGCTCATCGTCACCTCGGGCCGGGACTTCAGGGTCGACGACGTACTCGTGGATGCCGGATCGGCCGCACGGATCGAGTTGCGCTCGGATGGTCAGTTCACGATCACCCCGATGTACGGCTGCTCCGGCAGCGACGCCACACCCCGCGTTCGACCCACGTCGAAGGTGGTGTCCACCGTGGCGAGCCCGGGCAACGACCAGGCGGCGATGCTCGCGGTGTGCACCTCGGGCGGCACCACCCAGTACCGCGGCACGCTGTCGCTCGCGTCGTTCGAGGGCAGCCCGCGCACCGTCAACTCCGTGTTGATGGAGGACTACCTGCGCTCCGTGGTACCGCGCGAGTCCCCGGCCAGTTGGGCGGACTCCGGCGGCGCCGCCGCGCTGCGCGCTCAAGCCGTTGCGGCACGGTCGTATGCCTACTCCGAGAACCGATACGGCTACGCCAAAACCTGCGATACGACCTCGTGCCAGGTGTACTCCGGCGCCGGACGCAACCGGGTAAGCCAGGAGGACTCCCGTACCGACGCGGCTATCCTCGCCAGCGCGAACCAGGTGATCCGGTTTCCCAGCGGGGTGATCGCCCATGCGGAGTTCAGTTCCTCGACCGGTGGCTACACCGCCGGCGGGACCTTCCCGGCGGTGCCCGACGCTGGGGACGTCGCCTCGCCGTACCACAACTGGTCCACGAGCATTTCCGTGTCCTCGATCGAGGCGGCGTACGGCGTCGGCATGTTGCAGTCCGTGCAAGTGCTCTCCCGGAACGGTCACGGTGCAGACGGCGGCCGGGTGCTCACGATGCGCGTCGTCGGTTCGGCACGCAGCGTCGACCTCACCGGGGATGAGTTCCGGCTGGACTGGGGGCTGCGGTCGGACTGGTTCACGGTTGCCTCGCCGACGTTCACCGGACCCGGCTGGTACCTGAGCAACACGAATTCCAGCGGCTCCGCGGACATCAGCTTCCCCTACGGGTCACCCGGGGACAAGACGGTGACCTGCGATTGGAACGGTGACGGGACGGATACGATCGGCGTGGTCCGCGGGGCGACCTGGTATCTGCGCAACTCCAACTCGGCCGGATCATCAAGCCTCGCCTTTTCGTTCGGCATCTCGAGTGACCTGCCGGTATGTGGTGACTTCGACAACGACGGCGTGGACACAATCGGCGTCTTCCGGGACGGCACGCTCTATCTGCGCAACAGCAACGGTCCCGGGAGCCCGGACATCACGTCCTCCTACGGCCAGCGTGGCGACCGGCCGGTCATGGGCGACTGGAACGCCGACGGCTACGACACGATCGGCGTCCTCCGTGGGGGGACGTGGTACCTGAGCAACAGCAACCGGACCCCGGTGACGAGCCACAAGTTCGTCTACGGACAACCCGGGGACCAGCCAGTCGCGGGGGACTGGAACGAGGACGGTACGTCGGGGGTCGGCGTGCGGCGGTCGAGCACGTTTTTCCTCAAGTTCGTCCTGGGGGCCGGCACGAGCAACCTGACCATGGTCTTCGGGCGATCGACCGACCGTGGTTTGGCCGGGGACTGGGACGGTAACGGGACCGACACCATCGGGGTCGCCCGCGGCTTCTGAGCCGCGCCGCTCTAGTCGGATCCGGTGAGCTGTCGCGGGGCGTGCACGCTGTCGCGGACCGAGAGCCCCGGCTGCGCCGAGACCAGGGTCAGCGCGAGCTGAAGGTCGCTTCGGTCCGGCCGCACCCGCGCTCGGCTAGGCTGACCCGCGACCCGGTGGTCCCCAACGAAGGCGAAGCAGGCAGTGACGGCGACGAACGAGCAGGCTCAGGCCGCGACGACGACGGCGCCCAACCGGGGCCCGGCCAAGGGTCATGGACACCTGAGCCTGAGCTCCGGCAGCGAGCCCGCGACCGGCCCGGACTCCCTCGACGTCACGATCGTGCTGCCCTGCTACAACGAGCAGGACCACGTGCTGCTCGAACTGGAGCGGATCACGCACGCGCTCGATGCCAGCGGATTCAGCTACGAGT
>JACCXW010000229.1 GCA_013696785.1 Geodermatophilaceae bacterium
GCGCGGCCCAACCTCAGCGGCACCCCCGGATGGCCGCCGACTCCTCGAGATGCGCCGCCATGGCAGCGGGGTTATCTTGCCTGCGCCATACGGCACAGGCGGAGGAACCCATGAGGCAAGCACGTACGTCGGTACGACGTCGGTCGCCAGCCAGGGTTGCGGTGGTGCTGTTGCTCGCAACGGGCTCATCTCTCGCCATCCTCCCCACCGCGCCCGCGGGTGCCGCCGCGCCCGGCTGCGGATCCTCGGTCAGTTCCGACGTGGTGCTCACCAAGGATCTGCGCTGTTCCGGCAGCGGTCTCCTGCTGCAGGAATCCGGGCTCACCATCATCGGCTCAGGGACAGGCACCGGAATCAGCACCGGCGGACCCGGGCCCGAGACGACGACGATCATCAACGGCGTCGTCAAGAACTTCGCCACGGGGATCAACGCCAGCTACCCGTCGAACGTCGTCACAGGGGTCACGTTGCGGGGGAACACCGTCGGCATCGACTCGAGGAACGTCACCGTGAGCGCCTCGACCTTCGTCGCCAACGGGACGGCTGTCCAGCAGGCGCTTGGGGGTCTCAGCGTCTCCGGCAGCACGTTCAAGAACAACGGCGTCGGTCTTGATCTCCTGGACGTAGAGGTCGACCTGACCCAAAACATCTTCGTCAACAACGGCACAGGAGTGAGCACCGACAATTCCGGTGTCCGGATCTCGGACAGCTCTTTCCGTGGCGGCGGCGTGGGCGTCCTGCTGCGCAACAGCCTCGGCTACTCAGTGCGCCTGGATGACAATACGTTCACCGACCTGGACATCGGGACGATCATCACGGGCGCCACCACGAATGCCGTCATCAGCGAGAACTCATTCCGGAGCAATGGGGCGTCCGGTCTGTACTTCCCGAACAGCGTCGCAGCAGCCAACACGATCTCTGGCAACACCTTCAACGACAACGGCTTCGCGCCGGGGGCCTACGTCGACCCAAGTGGCAACGCGCTGAGCAGCGGATTGTGGGCCAACAAGGGTGCGCAGATCAGCAACAGCATCGCGAATGCCAACGCCGGACACGGCATCGAGGGTCACGGCGTCGTCGACGCTGGTGGGAACAGGGCCCGCAACAATCTGGCCCCGCCGCAGTGCATTGGCGTGGTCTGTAGCTGACTTGCCCGGCTGGGCCACGTGACGTCGTGGCCGCCATGGCGAACGGAGGTCAGGCGAGGTTTCGGGCGGTCCGCACGACGTCCACGATCGCGCCGATGATCGCGGTGAGCCCGTAGTCCTTGGGTGTGAACACCCGGGCGACCCCGCGCTCGCGCAGCAGCCGGGCGTCGCCGTCGGGGATGATGCCGCCGACCACCACCGGTACGTCGACCAGGCCGGCCGCACGAAGTCCGTCCACGACCGCGGGCACGACCCGCAGATGCGATCCGGACAGCACCGACAGCCCGACGACGTGCACGTCCTCCTCGACGGCTGCAGACACGATCTGTGCCGGAGTCAGCCGGATTCCCTGGTAGATGACCTCGAAGCCGGCATCCCTGGCCCGTACGGCGATCTGCTCGGCGCCATTGGAGTGCCCGTCCAGGCCCGGCTTCCCGACCAGGATCCGCAGCCGGGTGCCGAGTTCGGCGCCGGTGGCGCGAACCCGTTCCCGCACCGCCGCCAGCTCCGCGCCCGCCTCCCCACTCTGCCGGGCCGAGCTGACGCCCGTCGGCGCGCGGTACTCCCCGAACACCTCGCGCAGGGCCGCTGCCCACTCCCCGGTCGTCACACCGACGCGGGCGCAGGCAAGCGAGGCAGCCATCAGGTTCTCGTCGGTCTTGGCCGCGTCCCGGAGCGCATCGAGAGCCGCCGACACGTCGACGACGTCCCGCTCGGCGCGCCACGCCTGCAGCGACTCGATCGCCGTGGCCTCCACTGCCGGGTCGACCGTCATGATCGACGTCGCAAGGTCGGCTGTCAGCGAATTCGGCTCGGTGGTCTCGAACCGGTTGACGCCCACGACGACGTCCTCCCCGGACTCCAGCCGTCGCCGCCGCTCGGCCAGCGACCCGACCATGGCGCTCTTCATGTAGCCGGACTCCACGGCGGCGACCGCCCCGCCCAGCTCCTGCACCCGGTCGATCTCCGAGCGGGCCCCAGCCACCAGCTCGGCGACCTTGGCCTCGACGACCACGGAACCCTCGAAGAGGTCGTCGTACTCCAGTAGGTCCGTCTCGTAGGCCAGCACCTGCTGCAGCCGCAGCGACCACTGCTGGTCCCACGGCCGCGGCAACCCCAGAGCCTCGTTCCACGCCGGCAGCTGCACCGCGCGGGCCCGGGCATCGCGCGACAGTGTCACGCCGAGCATCTCCAACACGATCCGCTGGACGTTGTTCTCCGGCTGCGCCTCGGTCAGCCCCAGCGAGTTCACCTGCACGCCGTACCGAAAGCGCCGCTGTTTCGGATCCTGTACGCCGTACCGCTCCTCGGTCAGCTGATCCCACAGCTGGACGAAGGCACGCATCTTGCACATCTCCTCGACGAAGCGCACCCCGGCGTTGACGAAGAACGACATCCGCGCGACTACATCGCCGAAGCGCTCAGGCGGCACCTGACCCGCGTCGCGCACGGCATCGAGCACCGCGATCGCCGTACACAGGGAGAAGGCGATCTCCTGGACCGGTGTCGCGCCGGCCTCCTGCAGGTGGTAGCTGCAGATGTTGATCGGGTTCCACGTCGGCATCGTCGTGACGGTGTGCGCCACGACGTCGGTGATCAGCCGCAGCGAGGGCGCCGGCGGGAACGCATAGGTGCCCCGGGACAGGTACTCCTTGATGATGTCGTTCTGCGTCGTACCGGTGAGTTTGGTGAGGTCCGCGTCCTGCTCCTCGGCGACCACCTGATACAGCGCGAGCAGCCACATCGCGGTCGCGTTGATCGTCATCGACGTGTTCATCGTTTCCAACGGCAGCTCCTCGAAGAGCGCGCGCATGTCGCCGAGATGTGCAATCGGTACGCCGACCTTGCCGACCTCGCCTACGGCCAGCTCGTGATCCGCGTCGTACCCGGTCTGAGTCGGCAGGTCGAACGCGACCGAGAGGCCGGTCTGCCCCTTGGCCAGGTTCGTGCGGTACAGCCGGTTCGACTCGACCGGTGAGGAGTGGCCGGCGTACGTCCGCATCACCCAGGGCCGATCCGGTCCGGCGGAGGAGGGATAGGGCACGCAGACCTCCCGGCTCGGGCTGGAGCTGGAGTCTATCCGCGCGGTGCGGACAGCGACCCGCCGCGACTGTGGGGTTTGCCACCCTTCGCCGTTCCGCGATACGTGGCTGTCCCCGCAGTCGACGCAACGTCGGCCGAGCTGCTGCCACCTTGCCGGAGTAGTTTCGGGCTGTGCCCGTCCCGCAGAGCAGCCTGCACTACACCGTGGGTCCGGTCATCGCCGTTGTCGCCGTCCTCGTCATCATCGCGTTCATGCGGTGGGCGTTCAGCCAGAAGAGCCGATACGACCCGTTCGGGCCGATGGCCCGCGGGCGCGCCGATGCCACCGGGCCCGACTCCACCGGCCTGCTGCAGGCGGTAGCGACGATGCCGCAGCGGGAGCAGGCACTCGCCTTCCGGGCCGTCCTGTCCGATGCCGGTATCCGCTCGACCGTCCGGGAGTCCGCGCCGGGCGCTGCCGACGTGCTCGTCTTCCCGGCGGACGTCGAGCGGGCACGCCAGCTGGCCGGACCGTTCGCCAGCCCGACCTGAGTCCTGAACCGTCGCGCCTAGTATCGGGGAATGGCCGTCCATCTGACCCGCATCTACACCCGGACCGGCGACGGCGGGCAGACCCGCCTGGGCGACATGAGCCTCACGAGCAAGACCGACCCGCGGCTGGCGGCGTACGCCGATGTCGACGAGGCCAATTCGGCGATCGGAGTGGCGCTGGCCATGGGTGGGCTGGCCGACGATGTGCGTGAGGTTCTGACCTCCGTTCAGAACGACATGTTCGACGTCGGGGCCGATCTCTCGACGCCGATCGCCCCGGACCCGCAATATCCGCCGCTGCGGGTGACCGAGGCCTACGTCGAACGCCTCGAGTCCCGGTGCGACGAATTCAACGACCGCTTGAGCACTCTCGACAGTTTCATCCTGCCGGGCGGTACCCCCGGTGCCGCGCTGCTGCACGTCGCCCGCACCGTCGTACGCCGGGCCGAGCGGTCAGGGTGGGCCCTGGTCGCCGACGACGGCGAGCGCACCAACACGGTCGCGGTGACCTACCTCAACCGGCTTTCGGACCTGCTGTTCATCCTCGGCCGGGTCGCCAACCCCGGCGGCGACGTGAAGTGGGTGCCTGGCGCGAACCGCTGAGGACGCCCGCGGGCGGCCGGGACGATAGGGTGCCGCATGCCCGATGACCGCAAGAGGTCCGACGTCTCGGCGCTGCTTGGCATCGGTATAGTCGTCGCGCTGTGCCTCGTGGCCGGCCTGGGTTTGGGTTGGGTCCTCGATGCGGCAGTCGGCACCACCCCGGTCTTTCTGCTCGTCGGGCTCCTGCTCGGGATCATCGCAGCGGGCTGTTATACGGTCGCTGAGTTCCGCAAGCAGCTCAAGCCCTGAAGAGACGTCGAGTTGAGAGGCCAGCCGTGCAGCCCGAGCTGACTGTCCAGACCGTCGCCGACGGCAACTTCCGCCGAAGCGTCGTCGCGGGCTGCGTGCTCGGAGTCGTCGCCCTGGTGGTTTCGGTACCGCTCGGGCACGTCCTGGCCGCGCTCTTCGGGTGCATAGGACTGGCGCTGGGGATGCTGAACTCCCGCCTCGTCCAGCTGTCCGTAGTCCGGTTCGCGCAGGGTGCGTCTTCTCGACCCAAGCGGCAGTTCATCGGGTCGGTGGTGGGCCGGCTGACCCTCATCACACTGATCGCGCTGAGCCTGGCCCTGCTGTTCCAGCCCGACGGGCTCGGCGTCATCGTCGGCCTAGCGGTCTTCCAGCTGCTCATGATCATCGTCGCCGCCATCCCGATGATCAAGGAGATGAGGTGACATGCGAATTCTGGCCGCCGAGGAGATCGAGATCGGGGTGCACCCGACGGCGACGTTCCTCGGACTGACGTTCAACCTCGACACCATGCTGGCCACCGTGATCGCCGGCGCCGTCGTCGTCGGCCTCGGGCTGTTCGTGCGCTCGCGGGTCACCGCCGGCGTCCCCAACGGCGCGCAGCTTTTCATGGAGGGCGTCAACGCACAGGTCCGACGGCAGGTCGAGGAGAGCATCGGCATCAAGACGGCGCCGTTCGTCATCCCGCTGGCGCTCACGCTGTTCCTCTTCATCCTTGCCGCCAACTGGCTGGCCGTGTTCCCCAGCGAGCACTACGTCCCGCCACCCACCGCGGACGTCAACCTCACGTTCGCCCTGGCGTTGCTCGTGATCGTGCTGGTGCACGTGACGGGGATCCGCAAGCGCGGCGCGGGCACGTACATCAAGCACTTCGCTCAGCCGTACTGGTGGCTGTTCCCGCTCAACATCATCGAGGAACTGGCCAAGCCGGTGTCGCTCGCGCTGCGGCTGTTCGGCAACATCTTCTCCGGCGGAATCATCATCTCCCTGATCGTGGGGCTCCCTGCGTATGTGCTCTGGGCACCGACCGCCACGTGGAAACTGTTCGACCTGTTCATCGGGCTGATCCAGGCCTTCATCTTCGCCCTGCTGACCGTCCTGTACTTCGGATCGGCCACGAGCGAGGAGGGGCACTGACACGAGCATCTGCCACTTCTGTGCTGGGCACCTAGCCGGAATCTCCCGGAACACCCGCAAGTACTGCAGAACCTAAGGAGCGACATGGCTGTAAGCGACAGCAGCGTGCAACTGGCCGGGGCCTTCGTCGGTGGTGGTCTCGCCCTCGCCGGTGGGGCCATCGGCGCCGCGATCGGTGACGGCATGGCCGGCGCTGCCACCATCTCCGGCGTGGCCCGCCAGCCCGAGGCTCAGGGCCGGCTGTTCACCATCTTCTTCCTTACCGTCGGCCTCTGTGAGGCCGCCTACTTCATCAACCTGGCATTCATGGCCCTGTTCGTCTTCGTGCTCGGCCCGGTGTGATGGACCTGCGCTTCCTCACTGCTGCCGAAGGAGGAGAAGAAGAAGGCGGCGGTAACTTCCTCGTCCCGAACGGGACATTCATCTTCGAGCTGCTCGCATTCCTGGTGATCCTGTTCATCCTGGGATATTTCGTGGTGCCGCCGATCCAGCGCGCCATGCGGCAGCGGCAGGAGATGATCGAGAAGGGGATCGAGGACGCGCGGCAAGCACGCGAACGTGCCGAGGCTGCCCAGCGCGCCTACCGTGAGGAGCTCGACGAGGCCAGGGCCGAGGGCGCCAAGATCCGGGAGAAGGCGCGCGCCGAGGCCGACCGCCTCGCCGGGGGCAAGCGCGAGCAGGCCCAGCAGGTCGTCGCCGGGCTGCACGAGCAGGGCGAGGAGGAACTGCACTCCCAGCGAGACCAGGCCGCCCGCGAGCTGCGCGCGCAGGTAGGCACGCTGGCGCTGACGCTGACGGAGCGGATCCTCGGCAGCACCACCGCGGACGACGAGCGGCTCCGGGAGACGATCGACAGTTTCCTGCGTGACCTGGAGCCGGAGCCGGCCGACGAATCCTCCGCTGCCCCCGGATCGGGAAGCCTCTGATGGCCACCGTCATCGCCGAACTCTTCGCGTTCGTCGTCGTGGTCTTCGTGGTCGTCCGCTACGTCGTACCGCCGGCTCGAAAGGCCATGGCCGCGCAGCAAAAGGCCGTCGCGAAGCAGGTCGAGGAGGCTGAGCGCTCGCGCGAGGAGCTGGCGGCGGCGCAGAGCACGTACGACAAGTCCGTCGAGGAAGCTCGCACCGAAGCCGCGAAGGTCCGTGACCGGGCCCGCGCCGAGGCGGACTACATCGGAGACGAGATGGCCGAGCGCGCCGAGCAGGACGTCGCCCGGATCCAGCAGCGTGGGGAGGATCAGCTCGGCACGGAGCGCAAGCAGGCAGTCAGAGCATTGCGCCGTGAAGTCGGCCAACTGGCGGTCCGTCTTGCCAGCCGCATCATCAACGAGGCCCTCACCGACGAAAGCCGGCGGGGGGCGACCATCGACCGCGTCCTCGACGAGCTCGAGGGCATGTCCCAGCCCGAGTCCTCCTCGTCGACACCGACCCGCGGAGGCCTGCTGCAGGGCGTCAGCCGCGACTCTTTGAGCAGCGCCCGCGAGCGGCTCGAGGCCGAGTTGGACGGTGCGGACGAAGCGGCCAGGATCACGCTGGGCGATGAGTTGTTCGCGGTGGCGGACCTGCTGGCACGTGAGCGCACCCTGGGTCGGCACCTCGCCGATCCAGCCATCCCAGCGAGCGCCCGCGCCCAGTTCGTCGACGGGATGCTCGGCCAACGGCTGTCCGCGCCGACGCTGGAAACCCTCCGAGAGCTTGTCCGCGGTCGTTGGTCGAAGCCGGCGGACCTGCTCGATGCCGTGGAAACCCTTGGCCGGGAAGCCCTGTTGACCGTCGCCGAGGCCGACAGCACCATCGACCGGGTCGAGGACGAGGTGTTCCGGTTCGGCCGGATTCTCGACGGGGATACCGGGCTGAGCGCCTTGCTCTCCGACGCGACCGCCACACCGGAGCGTCGCGGCTCTTTGCTCGATGCAGTCCTCGCGGACAAGGTCACACCGACGACCCTCAAGCTGCTGCGGCACGCCGTGCGATCACCGCGCGGGCGCAGCCTGTACGTCGTCCTGGAGGAACTTGCCACTCTGGTCGCGGCCCGCCGCGACCGGTCCATCGCACGCGTGGTCGCTCCTGCGCCGCTCAGCGACGCCCAGCGGCAGCGACTCGAAGCCGTCCTTGCTCAGGTCTACGGCCGGGACGTGTCGTTGCAGATCGAGGTGGACGAGACCCTCCTTGGTGGACTCGTCGTACAGGTCGGCGAGGACCTCATCGACGGCAGCGTCTCCGCCCAGTTGGAGCGAGCCCGGCAGGGTCTGCCGCAGTAAGCCGGATCAGGACGAATCGGCATATTTCCGCTGGTATCAGACTGAGACAGCGGGCCCATGCTCGCTCGCTATCGTCGGCATTGCCGTGGCCCTGAGGCACGGCTCCCCAC
>JACCXW010000236.1 GCA_013696785.1 Geodermatophilaceae bacterium
GCGCGGGCACGGCCGACCGGCGTCCCCGAGCTCGATCGCGTCCTCGGTGGTGGCCTCGTGCCTGGCGCGGTCGTGTTGCTGGCCGGCGAGCCCGGCGTCGGGAAGTCGACGCTGCTGCTGGAGGTCGCGGCCCGCTACGCCGAAGGTGGAGACCAGCCCGCACTGATCGTCACCGGCGAGGAATCCGCCGCGCAGGTACGACTGCGCGCAGAGCGCACCGGCTCGTTGCACGACGGGCTGTACCTCGCCGCTGAGACCGACCTGTCCGCTCTGCTCGCCCACATCGACGAGGTGTCACCCGGACTGCTGGTCGTGGATTCGGTCCAGACCATCTGCGCCGCCACAGTGGACGGGTCCGCCGGCGGCGTGACCCAGGTCCGGGCGGTCGCCGCGGCGCTGATCGCCGTGGCGAAGGAACGCAACATCGCCACCGTGCTCGTCGGGCACGTCACCAAGGACGGCACGATCGCCGGGCCGCGGCTGCTGGAGCACGTCGTCGACGTCGTCTTGCACTTCGAGGGGGACAAGCACTCCTCGCTGCGACTCGTCCGCGCGGTCAAGAACCGTTACGGACCAGCCGACGAGGTCGGCTGCTTCGAACTCGGCGACGCCGGCATCGTCGGCCTACCCGATCCGTCCGGTTTGTTCCTCTCCCAACGCAGCCAGCCGGTCTCCGGCACCTGCGTCACCGTCACCATCGAAGGACGCCGGCCGCTGCTTGCCGAGGTCCAGGCACTGGCAGCCAAGTCAGAGCTGCCGAGCCCCAGGCGGGCCGTGAGTGGACTGGACTCGGCCCGTTCCTCGATGGTCCTTGCCGTACTCGACAAGCGTGCCGGTATCTCCCTCGCCGGCCTCGATGTCTTCGCCGCCACCGTGGGCGGTGTCCGGGTGGTCGAGCCGGCGGCGGACCTGGCGCTCGCGCTCGCGGTGGCCTCCTCAGCGCGCGAGCGGGCCCTGCCGGCCGGGCTCGTCGCCATCGGAGAGGTCGGCCTGGCCGGGGAGATCCGCCGGGTGAACGGCGTCGGGCGCCGATTGGCCGAAGCGGCTCGATTGGGCTTCACGCATGCGCTCGTGCCTGCGGACTCCGGACGGGTCGACTGTGACCTGTCGGTCACCGTCGTCGAGGACGTCGCCACCGCGATCAGGTCACTGCTGGGCTGAGCAACTCGCTGGTCACGGTCCGGTTACTGCCTGGGGCGCGTCACGGCTCGTGGCGGTCAGTCGCCGTACACTCCGCGTGCCATAACGCAGCGGTCGCCCACGTCGCCGGATAAGGAGTGTCGGTTGCCCATCCTGTCCGAGCGTGAGGCCGCGCTGCGATCGATCCTGGCTCTCATCGCGCCCGGGACCCAACTGCGCGACGGCCTCGAGCGGATCCTGCGGGGTAACACCGGTGCGCTCGTCGTACTCGGCATGGACAAGACCGTGGAGTCGCTGTGCACGGGCGGCTTTCCGCTGGACGTGGAGTTCTCTCCCACCCGGCTGCGGGAACTGGCCAAGATGGACGGTGCGGTCGTGCTGTCCGAGGATGTCTCCCGGATCCTGATGGCCGCCGTGCACTTGATGCCGGACCCCAGCATCGCCGCCAGCGAGTCGGGGACACGACACCGGACGGCGGAACGGGTCGCCATCCAGGCCGGTTTCCCGGTCATCTCGGTGAGCCAGTCGATGCGGATCATCACGTTGTACCTGCGCGACCAGCGGTACGCCCTCGACCACCCCAACGACATCCTGTCCCGAGCGAACCAGGCACTTGCCACGCTCGAGCGGTACAAGCTGCGCCTGGACGAGGTGGCCGGGACGCTGTCGGCGCTGGAGATCGAGGATCTCGTGACCGTCCGGGACGCGATGAACGTCAGCCAGCGCCTGGAGATGGTGCGCCGCATCGCCGAGGAGATCCAGGGGCACATCGTCGAACTCGGCACCGACGGGCGGCTGCTCGCCCTGCAACTCGACGAGTTGATGGCCGGCGTGGAGGGTGACCGCTCACTTGTCGCCCGCGACTACGTGCCGGCGCCCGGACGCAGGGCGCGAACCGTGGAGACCATCCCCGACGACGTGGCCGTGCTGTCCTCGGCAGACCTGCTCGACCTCTCCCTGATCGGCAAGGCGTTCGGCTACGCCGCCACGCCCGAGGCGCTGGAGGGGGCGGTCAGCCCGCGCGGATACCGGCTGCTTGCCAAGGTCCCCCGCCTGCCACCGGCGATTGTCGACCGGCTGGTCGAGCACTTCGGGGGCCTGCAGAAACTGCTGGCCGCCACGATCGAGGATCTGCAGGCCGTCGACGGGGTCGGCGAGGCGCGAGCCCGCGGCGTCCGCGAGGGGCTGTCCCGCATGGCTGAGTCGAGCATCCTCGAACGCTACGTGTGATCAGCTCCGGGTCACCGCTGCCGGTGGTCAGGTCAGGGTCAGGGTGGCGTTCGGGCTCTGTGCCGTACCGATCCGTGCCCGCAGTTGGTAGTCCCCCGGCGCGAGCCGCTGGCGGGGCTCGGTGCACTGCCGATCAGAGCTGAGCCCGGACCACACGACCCGAAGCACGACCTGCTGTCCAGGCTGCAGGGTCTGCACATTCGCCGCCGGCTCCGCGAGGCAATCGTTGCTGCCCCACAGCCGCGCGTCGCCGTCGAAGAGTCCCCACTCCTGCTGGACCGTGCCGAGATCTCGAAGGCATGGCTGCGCGCTGACGTTCTTCACAGTCATCAGCAGAGTCGGCTTGTCCTGCGCCGAGTACTGCGGCTGCTGGCTGCCTGCGGTGACCCCGAGCATCGCGTCGGTACACGGGACCGGCGCGGCCGGTGGCGGGGAAGTGGCCGGCGGCCCGCTCGTCGCCGGGGGCTGCCCCGTCGTCGTCGGTGCAGTGGTTGTCGGTGCGGTGGTTGACGTATCCAGTGGTTCGGCCGGGACCAACTCGAGTTGCGGGGTGCCGGCAGGATCGGCCGGTTGGGTGGCGCCCGCACCGGCGGCCTCGGATGGGTCCCGGCCACCGAGCAACAGGAACGGTACGACGGCGAGCAAGAGCACGACCACGATGCCGGCAGCGCGCCGCTTCCAGTAGACGCGCGGAGGCAGGGAACCGACCGGATGCAACACGCCCTCGACGGTAATGCCGAGCCGCGACTGGGTCAGGCTGCCGCGCCGTGGCAGCATCGGGCTGACATGGCCGATTCTGAAGGGCCGCCGCTGGTCGCGTCGGTCGTCTCCTGGTACGGCGAGCATGCGCGGGACCTGCCGTGGCGGCGGCCGGGGACGAGCCCGTGGGGGGTTCTCGTCAGCGAGATGATGTTGCAGCAGACACCGGTGGCCCGGGTCCGTCCGGTCTGGGAGTCCTGGCTGCAGCGCTGGCCGAGCGCCCCGGACCTCGCCGGGGACAGTCCTGGTGAGGCTGTCCGGGCCTGGGGCAAGTTGGGCTACCCGCGCCGGGCGCTGCGGCTGTACGAGGCGGCCGTGGCGATCACCGCCCGGTACGACGCAGCGGTGCCCGCCGACGTTCCCTCATTGCTGGCCCTGCCCGGAGTCGGGCAGTACACGGCCCGGGCAGTGTCCTGCTTTGCCTTCGGCCACCGGCACGCCGTGGTCGACACGAACGTTCGCCGCTTCATCGGGCGGGCTGTGCGCGGCAAGGCGATGGCCCAACCCTCGGCCGGCGAGGCGGCCTTCGTCGAGTCGCTGCTCCCTGCGCAGCCGGCCCAGGCGGCACGGTTCTCGGTGGCCGCGATGGAACTCGGCGCTCTGATCTGCACCGCCCGCGGCCCGGACTGCCCGCGCTGCCCGGTTCGCGACCAGTGCGCATGGCAGCTCGCCGGACGTCCGCCGTACGACGGCCCGGTACGCCGGGCGCAGCAATTCACCGGCACCGATCGGCAGGTGCGCGGCCTGCTCCTCGACGTCCTTCGCGAAGCCCCCGGCGCCGTACCGGCCGGTGCGCTGGAAGGCGTCTGGGCTGACGCCGTACAGCGCGATCGCGCCTTGACCGGACTGATCACCGACGGCCTGGCCGTCGCCGCACCCGACGGCGGCTACGCCCTGCCCGCCAGCTGACCCGAAACCTCGCCGTACAGGCAGAAAGGCCCGGCCGCACGTGGCAGCCGGACCCTTCTGATTGCGTTGTGCTCAGTCGACTGGGGGCAACTCCGCCTGAGCTGCCTTGGCGAGGTCCACTGCCGCCAACTCAGGCACCAGGAGGACCTTTGCCTCGCCGCGGAACGTGAAGCCGGTGGCCTCACCCGCCTCGTCCTTCGCTGTGTCCACGACGACGATCTGACCGGGGGCCAGCTCGCCGTACAGGATTCGCTCGGACAGCGAGTCCTCGATCTCGCGCTGAATCGTCCGGCGCAGCGGCCGGGCGCCGAGGACCGGGTCGAAGCCACGCTTGGCCAGCAACCTGCGGGCGTCCGCGGTGACCTCCAGCCCCATGTCCTTGTTCTTCAGCTGCTCATCCACCCGCTCGAGCATGAGGTCGACGATCTGGACGATCTCCTCCTCGGTGAGCTGGTGGAACACGACCGTGTCGTCGATCCGGTTCAGGAACTCCGGCCGGAAGTGCTGCTTGAGCTCGTCGTTGACCCGGGTCTTCATCCGCTCGTAGTTGGACAGCGAGTCGTGCCCGGTCTGGAACCCGAGCCCCACGGCCTTGCTGATGTCGCGGGTTCCGAGGTTCGTGGTCAGGATCAGCACCGTGTTCTTGAAGTCGACGACCCGGCCCTGACCGTCGGTGAGCCGACCGTCCTCGAGCACCTGCAGGAGCGTGTTGAACACGTCTTGGTGCGCCTTTTCGATCTCGTCGAAGAGCACCACCGAGAACGGCTTGCGCCGCACCTTCTCGGTCAGCTGCCCGCCCTCGTCATAGCCGACGTACCCGGGCGGGGCACCGACCAGACGGGAGACGGTGAACCGGTCGTGGAACTCGCTCATGTCGATCTGGATCAGCGCGTCCTGGTCCCCGAAGAGGAACTCGGCCAGCGCCTTGGCCAGCTCGGTCTTACCGACACCGGACGGGCCGGCGAAGATGAACGAGCCACCGGGGCGGCGCGGGTCCTTGAGGCCGGCACGCGTACGCCGGATCGCCATCGAGACAGCCTTGATGGCCTCTTCCTGGCCGATGATCCGCTTGTGCAGCTCCTGCTCCATCCGGAGCAGCCGGGACGTCTCTTCCTCCGTCAACTTGAAGACCGGGATGCCGGTCCAGTTCGCCAGCACTTCGGCGATCTGCTCGTCGTCGACCTCGGCCACGACGTCCATGTCGCCGGCCTTCCACTGCTTCTCCCGCTCGGCCTTCTCACCGAGCAGCTGCTTCTCCTTGTCGCGCAGGTTCGCAGCCTTCTCGAAGTCCTGGGCGTCGATCGCGGATTCCTTCTCGCGGCGCACGCTCGCGATCCGCTCGTCGAATTCCCGCAGGTCCGGCGGCGCGGTCATCCGGCGGATGCGCATGCGCGCACCGGCTTCGTCGATCAGGTCGATCGCCTTGTCCGGCAGGAATCGGTCGGAGATGTAACGGTCGGCCAGCTGTGCCGCCGCCACAAGAGCGGCGTCGGTGATCGTGATCCGGTGGTGGGCCTCGTAGCGGTCACGCAGGCCCTTGAGGATCTCGATGGTGTGGGCGAGGGTCGGCTCCCCGACCTGGATCGGCTGGAACCGCCGCTCCAGCGCGGCGTCCTTCTCCAGGTGCTTGCGGTACTCGTCCAGCGTCGTGGCGCCGATCGTCTGCAGCTCGCCGCGGGCCAGCATCGGCTTCAGGATGCTCGCCGCGTCGATCGCGCCTTCGGCCGCGCCGGCGCCGACGAGGGTGTGGATCTCGTCGATGAACAGCACGATGTCACCGCGGGTGCGGATCTCCTTGAGGACCTTCTTCAGCCGCTCCT
>JACCXW010000257.1 GCA_013696785.1 Geodermatophilaceae bacterium
GGGACGAGCCGGCGCAGCGGGCCGAGCGCGGCGTCGACGAGCAGGCTGTCCAAGGGGGCGGCGACGTCGGCGTTCTCCCCGCCCAGACCGCGATCCGGATCTGCTCCACTCATGGGTGGACCGTGCCACACGACGCTGCCGGGCCGCTACCGATGGCGGCTCCGCCTACGATCACTGCGTGACAAGGACTGGGCGGGTGCAGCGGCAGACCAGTGAGTCCAAGGTGCACGTCGTCGTCGACCTGGACGGGCACAACGGGATCGTCGAGGTCGGCACCGGAGTGGCGTTCTTCGACCACATGCTCGCCCAGCTGGGCAAACACGGCGGCTTCGCGCTTACGGTGCAGACCGAGGGGGATCTGCACATCGACGCGCACCACACGATCGAGGACACCACGATCGCGCTGGGCCAGGCTTTCGCGCAGGCGCTCGGTGACAAGGTCGGCGTTCACCGGTACGGCGACGCGCTCATCCCGATGGACGAGGTGCTCGTGCAGGCTGCAGTCGCTCTGTCCGGCCGGCCGTACTGCGTCCACGTGGAGCCCGAGGGCATGACGCCGATGATCGGCCCCGACTACCCGACGAGCCTGACCCGGCACGTGATGGAGGCGTTCGCGTTCAACGCCCGGATCGCCCTGCACCTGCGAGTGCTCAGCTCCGGCCGCGACGCGCACCACATCGTCGAGGCGCAGTTCAAGGCATTGGCCCGTGCGCTGCGGATGGCGTGTGCGCTGGACACCCGGCAGCTCGGCGTACCGAGCACAAAGGGGCTGCTCTAGGTGGCGGTGCCGGTCCTGCTGTTCGCCGTCGGCGGGTTCCTGCTCGGCGGCGCGTGGGCGATGCGCAACCGCAGTGTCGTGCTCGCGGCGGCGCTCGGTCTGTGCGCCGTCGTCGCCGTGGTGTCCGCGTTCTTGAGGTATCCGTGAAGAGCCCCTCGGTCGTCGTCCTCGACTACGGGTCGGGGAATCTCCGCTCGGCCGAGCGGGCCTTGCGGCGCGCAGGCGCGGCAGCGGAGGTCACGTCCGACCTGGGCGCCGCCGGCCGCTGCGACGGCCTCGTCGTCCCCGGCGTGGGCGCCTTCGCCGCCTGCATGCAGGCTTTGGAGGAGCTCGGCGCGACGAGCACGATCCGGGATCGGATCAGCGACGGTCGGCCGGTGCTCGGCATCTGCGTCGGCATGCAGGTGCTCTTCGACAGCGGCGAGGAGCACGGCGTACCGGCCAAGGGGCTCGGGCTGCTCCCGGGGGAGGTACGCCGGTTGCGCGCCGACATCCTGCCGCACATGGGCTGGAACACGATCGCCGCCGCCGAGGACAGCGTCCTGTTCGCCGGCGTCGATCCGGCCGCCCGCTTCTACTTCGTGCACTCCTACGCTGCTGTACACGTGGACGCCGGGGACTCCACCGCGTGGCACGGGGAGACGTTCGTCGCCGCGGTCGAGCGGGGGTCGCTCAGCGCGACGCAGTTCCACCCGGAGAAGTCCGGCGACGCCGGGGCGGCACTGCTCGGCAACTGGGTACGTGGTCTGTGATGGGGGTGGGAATGTGAGCAAGGAGCGGGCCAAGCGCCGCGCCGAGCGGGAAGCGGCGGACGAATCCGGGCGGGAGCGGGCCGAGGCGGTGCTGGCAGCCCGTCCCGGGGCGCCCGCACCCCGGGCGCAGAAGGCGTCACCGGCCCGGGCACACCCGAAGTCGGCGCCGCAACCGTGGTGGCGACGGCTGTTCCAGCCGCGGCATGGACGGCGCCGTTTCAGTAGGCGGACCAGGTCGCAGCGAGCCATGGTGGTCTTCACGGTGTTGGCGGTGCTCGCGCTCATCTGGCTGCTCACCGACGACTTGAGCGTCCGCATCGGACTGAGCCTGGTTGCCATCGTTGCGACCCCCGCGCTCGTGACGATGGCGCTCGGCCGGAGCCATCGTTGACTTTCGTGCTCTTGCCGGCCGTCGACGTCTCGGGTGGCCAGGCCGTTCGCCTCGTCCAGGGGGCCTCGTCCAGCGAGACGTCGTACGGCGATCCGCTCCTGGCCGCACTGGAGTGGCAGCAGGCCGGTGCGGAATGGATCCACCTCGTGGATCTCGACGCGGCGTTCGGCCGTGGCTCGAATCGCGAGCTGCTCGCCGAGATCGTCGGCACCCTCGACGTGCAGGTGGAGTTGTCCGGCGGTATCCGTGACGACGAATCGCTGGAGGCCGCACTCGCCACCGGCTGCACGCGCGTCAACCTCGGGACAGCGGCGCTGGAGCGGCCGGACTGGTGCGCCGTGGCACTCAGCACCCACGGCGATCGGATCGCGGTCGGCCTCGACGTACGCGGAACGACGCTGGCCGCCCGCGGCTGGACCCAGGACGGCGGTGACCTGT
>JACCXW010000267.1 GCA_013696785.1 Geodermatophilaceae bacterium
GAGACCGGTTGTGCTCGTCCATCTCAGCGTCTCCTCCACGTTGGTCGCGAGAGGGGCGACCCGGTTCCCATCCGGGATTCCAACAGCAGGTGAGCATGTCGATCGATACGCCCGCATGGGTCCGCGATGCGGTCTTCTATCAGATCTTCCCGGACCGCTTCGCGTCCTCCGTCCGCGTGCGGAAGCCCGGTCGGCTCGAAGCGTGGGATGCCCCCCCGAGCCACTTCGGCTTCAAGGGCGGCGACCTGCTGGGGGTGGTGGAGCGACTGGACCACATCGCCTCGACCGGTGCGAACGCGATCTATCTGAACCCGATCTTCAGCTCCGCCTCCAACCACCGCTACCACACCTACGACTACCTGGCGGTCGACCCACTCCTCGGCGGGGACGCGGCGCTGCGCGAGCTGCTCGATGCAGCCCATGCGCGAGGCATGCGGGTGATCCTGGACGGCGTCTTCAACCACGCCAGCCGTGGCTTCTGGCCGTTCCATCACGTGCTCGAGACCGGCGCCGGATCGCCCTACCGCGATTGGTTCCACTACGACCATGAGTGGCTCGAGTCAGGCCGCCCGCTGCGTGCCTACGCCTCGGACGCGGAGCTGGCGGCGGCCGCCGCTCATGCCGGCTCCGGCCGCTCGGCGGTGTCGCGCTTGGGCTACGACGCGTGGTGGGGGATGCCTGCGCTGCCGAAGCTCAACACCGACTCGCCGGACGTCCGGGAGTACCTCTTCCGTGTCGCCGAGCACTGGATCCGCTTCGGCGCCGATGGCTGGCGTCTCGACGTCCCGCTGGAGATCCGCGACGAGGGGTTCTGGCGCGAGTTCCGCCGGCGTGTCCGGGCGATCGACCCGGAGGCCTACCTCCTGGCCGAGGTGTGGCATGAGGGGCCGGAGTATCTGCAGGGCGACCAGTACGACGCCTTCATGAACTACCCGCTGACCTACGCCATCATCGGCTTCACCGGCGGCCCGCACGTGGACCTGCGCGTTGCCGCCCAGCAGAACGAGTACCGTCAGAACGTCCGTGCCCTCGACGCTCTGGCCTTCGCGGAGCGGCTGGATCACGTGCTCGGCGTCAATCATCCCGATGTCACGGCCGTCCAGTTCAACCTCCTCGGCAGCCACGACACGCCGCGCTTCCGGTCACTGGTCGGCGGTGACCCCGGCTCGATGTACCTCGCGACGCTCGTCCAGATGACGTTGCCGGGCGCTCCGTCGATCTACTACGGTGACGAGATCGGGATGGCCGGCGAGCACGACCCCGACTGCCGCCGCTCGTTCCCGTGGGACCACCCGGAGGTCTGGGACACCGCCCTGCTGGCGTACATCGGGCGGGTCGCCACGCTGCGCCATGCCCATCGCGCGTTGCGCGACGGGGGCTACCGGCGGCTGGCCGCGGATGGGTACGTGGTTGCGTACCTCCGCATGGATGAGGCGGATGCGTTCGTCGCGGCGGTCAATGCCGGGACATCGGCCAGCGAGGTCGCGATCGAGGTGCCGGAGCTCGTCGGCCGGGAGCTGCTGGTGGAGCCCATCGACGGTCGCGCCGCGAGCGTCGTCGTGACCGCAGCGGGCGAGAACGACGGAGGCTCGTCGACAGGACGTTTCTCTGTCTCGCTCCCGCCTCGGACGGGGGCGCTGTTGCGGGCGGGCACCGCCGGTTGAAACGGCGGATCGACTGACGGCCGATGGTTGGGCTCGGGGGCACCCTGATACGCTCGCCTGCATGGCAGATCGAGGCGGCGGGCGATGGGACGTCGGCCGGGAGTGGTTGGAGAGCGAGCCGGATCCGGTGCGCGCGCCCGGCGTCCCGCACGAGCCGCCCGTTGGGTACCCGCCAGAGACGGGGTACCCGCCGGCTCCGTACCCGCCGGGCGACTACGCACCCGACGCTGTTCCAGCGACGTCCCAGTACCAAGCGGGCACGTACCCGCCGGGCGTCTACCCGCCCGTGCCGGGTCACCCACCGGGCGCTTACCCGTCGAGCCACCCTGCCGCAACGAGTGGCGGCTACCAGCCGGGACCGGTCTACCCGCCCGCCGCCTACCCACCGGCCGCCTA
>JACCXW010000280.1 GCA_013696785.1 Geodermatophilaceae bacterium
CCTTGCCGAACGCGGAGACGGTCCGCCTCTACGACCGGGTGCTGGCCTCGATCAGCGCGGCCGGAGCGAGGATCGTGCTCATCTCAGGTAACCACGACTCCGCCGCGCGGCTCGGCAGCATCCGGCAATTCGCCGCGGCCGGCGGGCTGCACTTGCACACCGCTGTGGAGTCCTGTGCGGAGCCGACCGTGCTGGCCGACGAGCACGGCGACGTGGCCTTCTACGGGTTGCCTTATCTGGAGCCCGAGACCGCGCGGCTGCCGCTCGGTGTCGCCGCCGGCGGCGGGCACGCCGGCGTTCTCGGGGCCGCCATGGAGGCCGTACGCCGGGAGCTGGCCACCCGGGCGACGGGGACCCGGTCGGTGGTGCTGGCGCATGCCTTCGTCCTGGCCGGCTCGGTGCGAGTGGAGGACGCGGTGACCTCGGACAGCGAACGGTCGCTGTCCGTCGGGGGAGTACAGACCGCCCCCCCGGAACTCTTCGACGGCGTGGACTACGTCGCGCTCGGCCATCTGCACGGCTGCCAGCAGCCTGACGCCGCGCGGACGTGGTTGCGGTATTCCGGCAGCCCGCTGGCGTACTCCTTCTCCGAGGTGCGCCAGCGCAAGTCCGTGTTGCTCGCCGATCTGGACGCGCGTGGCCTGGCTTCGGTGACGCGGGTGGAGCTGCCGGTTCCGAGGCGGCTCGCGGTGCTGACCGGCGCCCTCGACGACCTGCTGGGTGCGGCGGCGTACGAAACACACGCGTTGGACTACGTCCAGGTGGTGCTCACCGATCGGGTGCGGCCGCTTGACCCGATGCGGCGGCTGCAGACCCGCTTTCCGTTCGCCGTCGCCGTGGAGTGGCGCCCGGAGGGTGGCCCGCCGGTCCTAGCATTGGATCCGACCAACCGTCGACCAGACCGCGACGACCTGTCGACAGCGGCTGATTTCGTCCAGTGGGTGCGCAACTCACGGCCGACGACGGTCGAGAGTGCGCTGCTGTCGCAGGCGTTCACGGCCACCCGCGTCCGGCAGGAGCGGGCCGGATGAGGTTGCACCGGCTCGAGGTGACCGCGCTCGGGCCGTTCGCCGGGACCGAGTCGGTCGATCTGGACCGGCTCGGCGCCGACGGGCTGTTCCTGCTGCACGGTGAGACCGGTGCGGGCAAGACATCGGTGCTCGACGCGATCGCCTACGCGTTGTTCGGCCGGGTGCCCGGTTCGCGCCAGCAGGCCGGCCGATTGCGCTGCGACCAGGCCGGCCCCGATGTGGCCCCGTCGGTGCGACTCGAACTGACGCTCGCCGGGCGCCGGCTGCGGGTCCGTCGCTCACCGGAGTGGCGGCGACCGAAGCGACGCGGCGTCGGTACGACGCGCCAGCCTGCCTCGGCCGTCCTGCACGAGTTGCGCGACGGCGCCTGGATTGGGCTTTCGACCAGGATCGACGAGGTCTCCCAGCAGCTGCTCGACTGGATCGGAATGAGCGCGGAGCAGTTCTTCCAGGTCGTGCTCCTGCCGCAAGGAGATTTCGCCAGGTTCCTGCGCGCGGAGTCCTCAGAACGCGAGGCGCTGCTGGAGCGACTGTTCGGGACCCGTCGCTTCGCCGAAGTCCAGGACTGGCTCGCCGACCGGCGCGGCAACGCCAAGCTGGTGCTGGAGAAGGCCGAGAGCGAGCTGCACATCTGGCTGCAGCGACTCTGTCAGGAACTCGGTGTCGAGCGCTCGGAGGTGCCGAGCGTCGCTGACGCGAGCGCGGCCTGGCGGGCCGAGCAGGTCCGCGTCACCGAGCAGGCGGTGGCCGTCGCCGAGAACGGGATCGTCGAGCGCGCCAGGGTGATGGCCGCGGCCAGGGCGGCGGCCGAGGACACCAGGACCCGCCGACGACTGCAGGAGCGGCGGATGCTGGCCGAGCGCGAGCTGGCCGGAGTGACGGCGGGCCGCGCGGAGTACGAGCGAGTGCGGGATCGGGACGCGGCGGCGCGTCGGGCCGCGGTGATGCCACCACTGCTCGCGGCGCTTGATGCCGCGCAGCGAGAGCGGCTTGCCTGCGAATCCGCCGTCGAGCGGCGGCTGCGTTCGGTGGCGGTGCTCATCCGCGGACTCGACCTGCGTCCCGGCCATGATGCCGGGGCGAAGGGTGTGGCCGACCTCGACATCGGCGACGCCGACGGCTTGACGTTGCTGGAACGGCGGCTGCGGGCCGAATGCGCGCGACTGGCCGGCCTCGCCGAGCAAGCCGCCGAGCGGGACGACGGGCTGGCCGAACTCACGGCCATCGAGGTCACCGTGGCCGACATCGAGGTCACCGCGGACGCGCTGCTCCAACGACACGATGCGCTCCCGTTGCAGATCGCCGATGCGGCGCGGCGGGAGGCCGCAGCGAGCGCTGCGGCTGCAGTCCTTCCCGGGCTGCGGGCGGCAACTGGGCGATCCGAACTGGCCGTCCAGTCCGCCGCCGCCGAGGTGGCGATCCTGGCCACGTTGGTCGCGGCCGAGGACCGGCTGCGGGCTGCGGTGGACCGCCACCAAGCCAGCACAACCCAGGTACTTCAGCTGCGCGAGCGACGGCTGTACGGGATGGCGGCCGAACTCGCCGGGGCGCTGGCCGAGGGAGAGGCGTGTCCCGTCTGTGGCAGCTGCGAGCACCCGGCACCGGCCGACCGCGCGGCCGCGGCGGTGACCGACGCCGCGGAGACGGCCGCCCCCGAGGCCCAGGCGCACTCCGCGACGGCGCGAGTCGCCGTGGAGGAGGAAGTCCAGCTCGCCCTGACGACGCTGGCCGGGCACCGCGGCCGAAGTGGCGGGCGCGGCGTCGCGGCGCTCACCGCCGAGCGGGACAGGCTGCGTCGCGAGCTGGCCGAAGCGCAGGACGCGGCCGAGGACCTGTCCGCGCGAGCGGCGGCAACGGTTTGCCACCAGCAGGAGCGGGAGTCCCTGGGCGCCCTGCTGGCGGAGGCGCAGAGCACCAAGGCGGAACGGCTGGGTCGGGCAGCGGAGCTGCGAGCGGCGATCGCGAAAATCGATCGCCGGCTGGACGCCGCCCGCGGCCAGGACCCGTCGCTGCCCGCGCGGATTGCTCGACTCGGCGCTGCGGCCGATGACATCGCCGACTTGCACGCGGCCCTGCAGGCGGATTCCGCCGCCCGCTCCACGCTTGCCAAGGCCGTGGCGGCGGCAGACAAGCACGCAACACGGGCCGGCTTCGCAACCGTCGCCGAGGCCGCGAAAGCGGTGGGCAGCTCGGAGGAACTGGCGCTGTGGCAGCAGCTGGTCGACGGCTACGAGCGGCGGGCCGCAGCCCTGGGCCAGCTTCTGGCCGAACCGGGGTTGGACGACCCCGACGTCATCGCCTCGGCCCGGTCCGCACAGATCGACCTGGTGCCGACTGTCGAGGCGCAACTCGCCGCCGAGACCGCGCACAGCGACGCCGTCGCCGTCCTGACGGGCCTCCGCCGGCGAGCTGTCGAGGTGCGCCGACTGACCGAGCGGTTGGCCGAGGCGGAGCAGGCGGCCGCGCCAGCCCGCACCGAGTACGCCGACGTCCGAGCCCTCGCCGATCTCGTCGCCGGACTAGGGCAGAACACCAGGCACATGACGCTGCGCGCCTACGTTCTCGCGGCCCGGCTCGCCGAGGTGGCCGACTCGGCCAGCCGACGGCTGAAGCAGATGTCCGGCGATCGCTACACGTTCCAGCACACCGACGTGGCCGATTCTTCGAGGGTGCGGGCCGGCCTGGGGCTCGTCGTCGTGGACGACTACTCGGGGTTGGCGCGCTCGACCAAGACGCTGTCCGGCGGCGAGAGCTTCCTTGCCTCATTGGCGCTCGCCCTGGGCCTTGCCGATGTCGTCACCGCCGAAGCCGGCGGCGTACAGCTAGAGACACTGTTCATCGACGAGGGCTTCGGCAGCCTCGACGCCGAGACGCTGGACCAGGTCATGTCCACATTGGACGAACTGCGCGCCGGCGGCCGCGTCGTCGGCGTCGTCAGCCACGTGGAGGAGATGCGTGCACGCATCCCGAGCCGGCTGCTCGTGCACAAACGACGGGAGGGTTCCACCCTGGAGCAGATCTCGGCCTGAGCGCCAGTCAGTGTGGCCGGCGGTGGAACCAGCCGCGGCCCTGCATCCGCAGTACCACCTGGTCGGGCTTCGGGTCGACGCGGATCATCTCCCAGCGCAGTACCGCCGTACCCAGATCCGGCCCGCGCGAGGATTCCAGGGCGTCGATGACGGTGAGCACGCCGCGCAACGTGTCGCCGGCGCGGACCGCGGCCAGCCACCGCAACTCCTCCAGTCCTGGTGACGTGTCCGCGGCGGCCTGCGACAACACCTCGTCGACGTAGATCCGCATGCAGAGGCTGGCGGTGAACCAGCCGCTGGCGATGAGCCCGCCCCAACTGGAGGTCTCGGCGCGCTCACGGTCGACGTGATACCACTGCGGATCGAAGCGACCCGCGAACTCGAGCATCTCCGCCTCGTCGATGCGCACCATCCCCAGGTCGAAGCTGCGACCCGGGGTCAGATCCTCGAAATAGATCGTCACGCGCGGACGAGCTGCGACCCGTCGGGCGTGATGACGGCCTGGAAGACCCAGCGCTTGTACGACCAGAACCGGAACATCGAGCCCAGAGTGATGCCGAGCAGGTTCGCCAGGTTCAATGCGAGCAGATCGGTGCGGTTCAGTCCGTAGCGCACTCCGGCGATGATGATCAGTCCGGCGACCAGCGCGACCGCGTTGAAGAAGAAGAAGAGCAGGTACTCCCGGCGGAATCCGCTCCGGGCCCGATGCGAGAACGACCAGTGCCGGTGCATGAAGTATGCCGAGGTGGCGGAGATGACCCCCGCGATCACCTTGCTGGTCAGGACTCCCACGTCGAGGACTTGCGAGCACAGGTTGAAGATGGCGATGTCAAGGCCGAGATTGACGAATCCAACGGCGCCGAAGAGCGAGACTTCGCGCAAGAGGATGCGCCAGGTCGCGCGCAACTCCGCCCGCAACCCCCGCACCCTCGACATGACGACCAGTTTACGGCGCCAGCCGGATTACGGCATGCGTTCCGACGACTACTTTGCGTCAACGGCAGCGTGTCGGCCGGTCCGATGTCCGGCCGCTAGCCTCGCGGTGTGGATCCACGCACTGGGCTGCCCGTAGTCGGCATGGTCGGCGCCGGCCAGCTGGCTCGGATGACACACCAGGCGGCGATCGGCCTCGGCCAGACCCTGCGCATCCTGGCCGCGCAGCGAGGCGATTCGGCTGCGCTCGTCGGTGCCGACGTTGTCCTCGGTGACTACACGTCCTACGAGGACCTGCGGCTCTTCGCCCGCGGCTGCGACGTCCTGACCTGGGACCACGAGCACGTCTCGGGCGAGCACATCCGCAGGCTCGCCGCGGACGGCGTGACGGCCCTGCCCGGAGCCGACGCGCTCATTTTCGCCCAGAACAAGCAGCGGATGCGCGAGCGGGTCGAGGAGCTGGGTTTCGGCGTACCGGACTGGGCCTGTGTGTCCACTGTGGAGGATGTCGAGGCGTTTGCGGACAAGCACTCTTGGCCGGTCGTGCTCAAGGTAGTGAGCGGCGGCTACGACGGCCGCGGCGTCTGGGTCATTGCCGATTCCGCGGCGACTCAATCCGTTGTGGCGCAAGGGAAGCCGCTGCTGGTGGAGCGGTACGCACCCATGACGAGGGAGTTGGCGGCAGTCGTGGCGAGGTCGCCGTACGGCCAGGTGGCAGTGTGGTCGGTAGTCGAGACGGTTCAGCGCGACGGCATCTGTGTCGAGGTGCTTGCCCCCGCGCCGGGCCTCGACGAAGCCACCGCCCTGACGGCGCAGCACATGGCGATCACGCTGGCCGGCGAGCTCGGCGTGGTGGGGGTGCTCGCGGTCGAGCTGTTCGCCACCGCGGACGGGCTGCTCGTGAACGAGCTCGCCATGCGGCCACACAACTCTGCGCACTGGACGATCGAGGGCAGCCGGACCAGCCAGTTCGAGCAACACCTGCGGGCGGTCCTGGACTACCCGCTGGGCGAGACCCGCATGACCGCCCCCGCAGTGGCGATGGCCAACGTCCTCGGTGCCACGTCCGGAGGCATCGACGAGCGGCTGCACCACCTGATGGCGCGCTGGCCGGCGGCCAAGGTGCACCTCTACGGCAAGGAGACCCGGCCGGGTCGAAAGATCGGCCACGTCACGGTGTTGGGTCAGGACATGACCGATGCGCGTGCTGCGGCCAGCGCCGCCGCGACCTATCTCGCCGGGACGGAGCCGTCATGAGAGTC
Organism: Geodermatophilaceae bacterium; assembly: GCA_013696785.1. Classification (GTDB taxonomy): domain Bacteria; phylum Actinomycetota; class Actinomycetes; order Mycobacteriales; family Geodermatophilaceae; genus JACCTY01. The sequence continues at coordinate 6,256 of JACCXW010000280.1, forward strand.
GGCGTCATCATGGGCAGCGACTCGGACTGGCCGACGATGTCAGCCGCCGCGGTGGCGCTCGCGGAATTCGACGTCGACTACGAGGTGCGCGTCGTCTCCGCGCACCGGACGCCCCGGGACATGGTTGAGTACGCCGCCACGGCGGCCGAGCGCGGTCTCGCCGTCATCATCGCGGGCGCGGGTGGCGCGGCGCACCTGCCCGGAATGGTCGCCGCGCTGACCCCGCTGCCGGTCATCGGCGTCCCCGTACCCCTCGCGCAGCTGTCCGGGCTGGACTCGCTGCTGTCGATCGTGCAGATGCCCGCCGGTGTCCCCGTAGCCACCGTCGCGGTCGGTGGCGCCCGCAACGCGGGCCTGCTCGCGGTACGAATCCTGGCCGTGGGTGACGCGGACCTGCGCGCGGCGATGGTGCGGTTCCAGGGCCAGCTCGAAGCCGGAGCCCGCGCGAAGAACGACTCCCTAGACTCGACGTTGTGACTGCCGACTTCGACACCTATCGCCTGACCGACGACCACGAGCACATCAGGGCGGCCGTACGCGAACTGTCGGAGAAGGCGATCGCGCCGTACGCCGCCGCCGTGGACGAGGACAGCCGCTACCCGCACGAGGCGATGGCGGCGCTGACGAAAGCCGGCTTCCACGCCACCCACATCCCGGAGGCGTACGGCGGGCCGGGCGCCGATGGTGTCGCGACCTGCATCGTGATCGAGGAGATCGCGCGGGTCTGCATGACCTCCTCGCTGATCCCGGCGGTGAACAAGCTCGGCACGACACCCGTGCTGCTCGCCGCGTCCGAGGACCTCAAGAAACAGGTGCTGCCGCCGATCGCAGCGGGCGAGACGATGTTCTCCTACGCGCTGTCCGAACGCGACGCCGGTTCGGACGCGGCGGCGATGAAGGCCCGGGCGCGGCTGGACGGGGATCAGTGGGTGCTCAACGGCACCAAGGCCTGGATCACCAACGCAGGCGTCTCGGCGTACTACACCGTCATGGCGGTGACTGAGCCAGACATGGGCCCCAACGGCATCTCCGCCTTTGTCGTGCACGAGGACGATCCAGGCTTCGAAGTGGGAGCCAAGGAACGGAAGATGGGGATCAAGGGGTCGCCGACGTGCGAGATCCATTTCACCGACTGCACGATCCCGGCCGACCGGATCATCGGCGAGCCCGGTACCGGATTCAGGACGGCACTGCGCACGCTGGATCACACGCGGCCAACCGTCGGGGCGCAGGCCGTCGGTCTCGCGCAGGGTGCCCTGGATCAGGCCATCGGCTATGTCAAGGACCGCAAGCAGTTCGGTCAGTCGGTCTCGAACTTCCAAGGCGTTCAGTTCATGCTCGCCGACATGGCAATGAAGATCGAGGCAGCCCGGCACCTGGTGTACGTCGCCGCCGCCCGGGCCGAGCGCGGCGAGCCCAACCTCGGCTTCGTCTCCGCCGCGGCGAAGTGCTACGCATCCGACGTCGCGATGGAGGTCACCACCGAGGCGGTGCAGTTGTTCGGAGGCGCCGGCTACACCAGGGAGTTCCCGGTGGAACGGATGATGCGTGACGCGAAGATCACCCAGATCTACGAGGGCACGAACCAGGTCCAGCGGATGGTCATGGCCCGCCAACTGCTGCGCTGACGCCTACCGGCGAAGCACGCATCGCTCAGAGTGCCTTGAGTTCCTCGGTGAGCGCGATGACGGACTTCTTCGCGTCGCCGAAGAGCATCGAGGTCTGCTCGGCGTAGAAGAGCGGGTTGTCGACGCCTGCGAAGCCGCTGTTCATCGAGCGCTTGAGCACGATCACCGACCGGCTCTCGTCCACGTTGAGGATGGGCATGCCGTGGATCGGTGAGTTGGGGTCGGTGCGGGCGGCAGGGTTCGTCACGTCGTTCGCGCCGATCACCAGGGTCACGTCGGTGCGCCCGAACTCGCCGTTGACCTCGTCCATCTCTTTCTGCACATCGTAGGAGACGTCGGCCTCGGCCAGCAGCACGTTCATGTGGCCCGGCATCCGACCGGCGACGGGGTGGATCGCGAACACGACCGGCACGCCCTTCTCCTCCAGCAGGTCGGCCATGTCTGCCACCGCGTGCTGGGCCTGGGCGACTGCCATCCCGTAGCCGGGAACAACGATGACCTTGTTGGCATAGGCCATCTGGATCGCCGCGTCCGCGGCGCTCGTCGAGCGCACCGTTCGGTCCACCCCGTCCGCGGCGTCCGGGGCGATGCCGCCGCCGCCGAAGCCGCCGGCCACGATCGCCGGGATCGAGCGGTTCATCGCCTTGGCCATCAGGTTCGTCAGGATGGAACCCGACGCGCCGACGATCATCCCTGCCACGATCATGGCGGTGTTGTTCAGCGCCAGACCGGCGGCGGCGGCCGAGAGCCCGGTCATCGCGTTGAGCAGTGAGATAACCACCGGCATGTCCGCGCCGCCGATCGGCAGTACGACGGTCAGGCCGAGCGCCGCGGCCAGGATGAGCATGCCGATGATCCACAGCTCGCTGGCACCACCGAGTCCGGCCACGACGGCACACGCGGCGGCGGCGACGAGCAGCACCGCGTTGACGAGCCGCTGCGCCGCGCCGAGGCCGATCGGGCGGCCCGGCAGGATCTCCTGCAGCTTGCCGAAGGCGACCAGCGAGCCCCAGAACGACACCGACCCGATGATGCCGGCGAACAGCGACCCGACGATCACGTACGTCGCTTCGCCGACGAAGCCGTCGGTGGTGCGGAACTCCGACCACGCGATGAGCGCGACGGCGCCGCCGCCGACACCGTTGAACAGCGCCACCATCTGCGGGATCGCCGTCATCTTCACCTGCCGGGCGGACGGGACGCCGAGCAGCGTGCCGATCACCAGCCCCAGTCCGATGAGCAGCCAGTTCTGCGTGCCCGGCGTGAGCAGGGTCGCGATCACCGCGATCGTCATGCCGACGGCGGCGATGAGATTTCCCCGTACGGCGGTCTTCGGGCCGGTGAGTCCGCTCAGGCCGAAGATGAAAAGCCCGAACGCGACGATGTAGAGCAACGTGATGAACGTGGTCATTTCTTCTCGTCCCGGGTGGTGGCGTCGGGACGGGACTTGAACATGCCGAGCATCCGATCGGTGACCAGGAAGCCGCCGACGACGTTGATCATCCCGAACGCGATCGCGATGACGAGGATGACCTGATCGAGCACCGAGGGGTCCTCGGCGCGACCCAGGACGATGATCCCGCCGAGCAGCACGATCCCGTGGATGGCATTGGTTCCCGACATCAGCGGGGTGTGCAGCGTGTTCGGCACCTTGCTGATGACCGCGAAGCCCACGAAACCGGCCAGGACGAGGATCGCGAGGTTCGCGAGCAGTGTGCTGTCCATCAGTCGGCCGTCCTGGTGACGCAGCTCTTGGCGAGTACCTCGTCGCCGAAGTCCGGTGCCAATGCGCCGTCCTCGTCCAGCATGAGGACGAGCAGCGCGGCCACGTTGCGGGCGTACAGCTCGCTGGCGTGCTCGGGCATCGTGGCCGGGAGGTTCAACGGCGAGGCGATGGTCACCCCGTCCCGTACGACGGTCTGGCCGGGCTCGGTGAGCTCACAGTTGCCGCCGGCCTCACCGGCCAGGTCAACGATCACACTGCCTGCTCGCATGCCCTGCACCGCTTCGGCTGTCACCAGCCGCGGCGCCGGCCGGCCGGGCACGAGTGCCGTCGTGATCACCACATCGAAGCCGCCGATTGCTTCGGTGAGCCGCTTCTGCTGCTCGGCGCGTTCGTCCTCGCTCAGCTCGCGGGCGTAGCCACCCTCGCCCGCGGCGTCGATGCCGAGGTCGAGCCACTGCGCGCCGAGTGAGCGCACCTGATCGGCAACCTCCGGGCGAACGTCGTAGCCGGTGGTCCGGGCGCCCAGTCGTTTCGCGGTGGCCAGCGCCTGCAGGCCGGCTACCCCGACGCCAAGGATCAGAACGGTGGCCGGCTTCACGGTCCCGGCGGCGGTGGTGAGCATCGGGAAGAACCGGGTGGACTTCTCCGCCGCCAGCAGCACCGACTTGTAGCCGGTGACGTTCGCCTGGGAGCTCAGCGCGTCCATCGATTGGGCCCGGGAGATCCGGGGCACCGATTCCATCGCGAACGCGGTGACACCCGCGGAGCGCAGTTTCTCGATCGTCGCGGGCGCGCTCAGCGGCGCCAGGAAACCGATCAGATGTGCGCCGGAGCGCAGCCGGGCGATCTCCTCGTCGGTCGGCGGTCTGACCTTGACCAGGACGTCGGTCTCCCAAGGGTCGCCGATGGAAGCGCCGGCGTCGCGGTAGGCCTCGTCGGTGATGAGCGCCTCGCCACCGGCTCCGGATTCGACGACGACCTCGACACCGCGGGCGCAGAGCGTGGCGACGACCTTCGGTACGAGTGCCACCCGGCGCTCACCGTCCGCCGACTCACAGGGAACCCCTACACGGGTCACCGTCGTACCTCCCTGTACTCACCGGCAGTCCGGATGACACGGACTCGTCGCAGCAGCGAGGTCCAGGTGTGCGCGATTCTGTCATGTCGGCGACGCCGTACCGGCCGCCACATCGACGCGAGCCGGCGCACCGGCGCGGGCAGCCCAGACGATCGCGGCGACCGGGACGAGCAGCAGGAGCAGCCCCGCAGCCACGGCGACCGTGTCGACAAGCCACTCCGGCCACGGCGACCAGGCCGTCATCAGATCCCATGCCTGCCCCATTCCGACGCCCACATCGACGTAGAAGCCACGGAAAGCGGCGAGCGCGCCGTACGCCGCAAGGGCTGCGCTCGCGGTGGCCGCGAGCGGCACCAGCCAGCGCTCGCTGACCCGCGCGAGGCGGGCGAGTACGCCGAGCCCGACCGCCACGGCGGCGACGACGGTGAGCAGCGCGCCGAACAGATACCGGCCCTGCACGCCGTTGAACCGGCCGTCGCGCAGATGCGACGCGTACACCGTCGCGAACAGGACCGCGAGTGTCACCAACGGGAACACGGCCAGCACGATCAAGGGTCTCCGCGCGCTGCGGCTGCCGAGCGCCGCCAGCGCCGTGACCGCCACACCGACGGTCAGGCCGGTGGTCAGTGTCGTACTGAGAGGGAGTTCCAGCCAGCCGAAATTCCCCCAGGCGCTGGAGTTCAGCAGCTCAAGGAAGTGCGCGCCGTACTCGTCCACCGGCAGCGAACGTCCCGTGCGGGCCCGCTCGACACCGAACCCGTTGGGCTGGACGGTGCCGTAGCGCACCAGGTTCAGCCCCCACCACCAACCCCCTACGACGAATGCCCCCGCCAGTACGGCGAGGCCGCCGGCGGCGGCCCGCCACCAGGAGCGGCTGCTGTGCAGCCCGAGCGTGACGGCGACCGCGACGACGGGTAGAGCGGTGAGCATCGTTCCCTTGGTGACGAGGCCGATGCCGAGGACGACGGCGATCGACCCGAGCAGCAGCGTGCTGCGCGCTCCGGTCAGCACGTACGCGAGCTGCGTCACGAGGATGGCGCCGAGCAGGACGATCAGCGCGTCGTTGTTGACACTCGAGCCGACGTGGACGAGTTGCGGCACACCGATCGGAAGGAAGGCCGCGGCGCTGCCGAGCGTGGTGGAGCCGGTCAGCCGGCGTACCAGCAGGTAGGCCAGCAGCGGCAGCCAGACGACCATCGCGACGCTGACCAGTCGCATCAATGCCAGCTGCCGGTCGAATCGCCAGTCCTCCGCGTCCAGCACGATCAGGACCCCGGCCTGTACGGCGTAGTACGCCGGCGGATGCTGCGTCATCTGGTTCGTGATGTCGGTCAGGCCCCCCGGCGCCAAGGCGGCATACGGGAGGCGTTGATCGGGTGGGCTCGGCTGCTGCGCGCTGTACAGGGCCCGCCCCGCGGGGGCCCCCTGTGCGATGTGCACGCCGGGGAGGGTGTTGCCACGTGACGTCGGCTGGTCCTGTTGCTCGACGAAGCCGATGATCACCTGACTGCGCAGTACCCCCGGATTCAGGTTGGCATCACCCGGTTTCGGCCAGCCTTCGCCCTGGACCAGACCGAGCACCGCGCTGACATGCTGCGGCTCGTCCGGCGCGCGGTATGCCGGAGTCATGACCGTCCAGCCGACCAGTACGGCGGCGAAGAGTGCGAGCGCGCAGCGGACCAGGACCGGGATGTCGCGAACGGCTCGCGGGATCAGACTTCCCCGCATCAGTCGAGCAACTCACCGACGTGCGGAAGGCGGCCGGCGGCGTGCATGCGCCGGAGGAGGGTGTCCCAGCCGGGACGTTGCCGCAGCGCAGTGACTGCTGCCCGCGCCTGGTCCTTGTCGCCGCGTTGCGCGGCAGCAAGCGCCCCGTACAACTCGCGCAGTACGGCCGGCGCCTCGATCCGCAGCAGCTCCCAGTCCCCGCGCTGATAGGCCCGCTGCAGCCGCAGCAGCCGGTGAAGTTCGGCGACCGGATCGGCGTGGTAGTCCACCCGCAGGTCGATGTCGACGGGCAGCATCCGATCGTCGCGGTCGGCGGGCACCACGAGCAACGTCGCCGACTGCCGGCCCCGCAGGTCACCGCCGGCCTCCTCGGCCGCGCGCAGGACGGCCAGCAGGCGCTCGGGCAACGCGCCGGTCGCTTCGGCGTATGCCGCGGCCATGGCTGGTACGACGCTGCGCGATACCAACATGTTTCCCTGCACGCTGACCCCGTCGGCGCGCAGATCCGAGCACGCCGGCACGCAGCCGCCGCCGGTCCAGGAGGCGACCCGGCCCAGGCTGTCGACGATCGCCACCTGACGTTCGGCGGCGTCGGGGTCCGCGGCGAGCAGCCGGACGAGGACGTCGTGCGGCGCCATCCCGCTGGCCAGCAGGTCCAGGCCGGTGGCGCCGTAGGACCGGTTGGTCTGCGCCTGCGTGGCGATCACGCCGACTCCTGCCCGCGCCCAGGGGACTGAACGCCCGACCGCGAGGACGGCGGTGGCG
>JACCXW010000286.1 GCA_013696785.1 Geodermatophilaceae bacterium
AGGTAGGGCACCTCCCGGGCGCCGCGGGCTCCGCGGCGCTCCGCGGTCGGAGCCAGGAACCCTTGCTCCACCAGGAGCCGCACGTGATGCAACACCGTGGCAGGGTTTCGGCCCAGGCGTTGGGCGATCTGCTTGTTCGTCATCGGCTCGCCCAGGCAGGCCCGCAGGATCCGCAGCCGGAAAGTACTGCTCAGTGCCCGCGCCTCAGCGGCTGTCGCCAGCCGACGATCTCCGTTCAGGCCCGGGCCCCGTTGCGGGGATAGCTCGGTCACGCTGAGAGCGTAACGGCTCGGCGAATAAGTGATTGACAAGTCCCAATCGCTGGGACCACGCTCGTGAGCCATGAGCCAGCAGACCGCCGTGACGTCGCGCAGCCTGATTTTCCACCACGACTTCCGGCAGCTGTGGATCGGCGATTCGATCAGCCAGTTCGGCACGCAGGTCAGCCTCATCGCGCTCCCGTACCTGGCCGTCACCCAGCTCGGCGCGGACGAGTTCCAGATGGGTGTCCTCGGGACGCTGGAGTTCCTGGCTTTTCTCGTCATCGGACTGCCGGCCGGCGCGTGGGTGGACCGCTGGCGTCGACAGCGGGTGCTGATCAGCAACGACCTGATCAGGGCCGCCGCATTGGGCTCGCTGCCGCTGGCCTACCTCTTCGACATGCTGACCCTCGGCCAGCTCTTCGTGGTGGCCCTGGTAACCGGAACCGCGACGGTGTTCTTCGACGTCGCCTACCAGAGCTACCTGCCGGCGATCGTCGACCGGCGCCAGATCACCGAAGGCAACTCCAAGCTGGAGATCAGCCGGGCCGTGGCCCAGGTCTCCGGGCCCGGGCTGGGCGGTTGGATGATAAAGATCCTCGGTACGCCGTTGATGATCGCCGTCGACGCTGTCAGCTTCCTGCTGTCGGCATGCTTCATCTCGCGGATCAAGCACGAAGAGCCGGCGCACGACAAGACCACCCGGCGGGCCCTGCGGGTCGAGATCGCCGAGGGCGTCCGGTTCGTCGCCGGACACCCGCTGCTGCGCCGGATCGCCGCGTGCACGTCATTGTTCAACCTGTTCAGCTCGCTCAGCGCGCCATTGCTGATCCTCTTCATGGTGCGGGACCTGGAGTTCGAGCCGGGGTTGATCGGCCTGGTGTTCTCGGCCGGGGCCGTCGGTGGGTTGGTCGGCGCGGTTGCGGCCACCCCGCTGGCGAAATGGGTGGGAGAGGGCCGCGTCATCCCGCTGGGAGCGTTCCTGGCGGTGCCCTTCACGTTCCTGTATCCGCTGGCTGCCTTCGGTCCGGCGGTGCCACTGCTGATCGCGGGCGGGTTCGGGTTGTCATTCGCCGTGGTCGTCTACAACGTCGCGCAGGTCAGTTTCCGGCAGCGCATGTGCCCACCGCATCTGCTCGGCCGGATGAACGCGACCATCCGGTTCCTGGTCTGGGGCACGATGCCCTTCGGCGCGTTCGCCGGCGGCGTCATCGGCCAGCAGTTCTCCGTGGTCACCGCTCTCTGGGTTGCGGCCGTCGGCTCATTTCTGGCCTCGCTCCCGGTGATCCTGTCGCCGCTGATCGGGATGCGCACGCTCCCGGACGAGTACGACGAGCACCCAGACGCTGCCGTATAACCGCCGGCCTACAGTGCCTCATGAGCAAGAACGTCGTGGGATCGGGCACTGCCGAGGACCCGTGGGTGCTACAGACGCCACCAGGGACCTTGGAGTACACGATGTACCGCGACGACGCGACCGATCCGCCGCGGCTGGTCTGCAAAGTCGGCAGCACCACCCTGAGCTACGACGTCCGGTGCCTGAACGACCTGCACGCCATGTTGCGTGAGCACGGGGACTGGATGCCGCTCGGCTCCGTCGACGAGCAGAAACCGGCCAAGGACGGGACGGTCGAGGCGTGGGGACGTTCCGCCGACAACCCCGTGGGCGGCTGGTATGGGCTGCGCAAGGGCTATCGCGGGCGCTTCGCGATGTACGTGCCCCCGCTGATGGAGGCGCTCGGCCTGGTCGAGCTGGAACACGAACCGCGCAACAACCGGATGCGAGCTCGCTGACGGGTTCAGCCGGCGATCGCGCTGAGCCAGCCTGGATCGAGCACGCCGGAGCCGACGATCACGGCCGGACCGGACAGAAAGGCTCCGAACCGGTCGATCCTGACGAGCACACGGCCACCGGGCTGATCCACGGCCACGGTGCCCTCCGAGCCGGCCAGTACCGTGGCCGTAACGGCGCAGGCGCCGGTGCCGCAGGCGGCCGTCTCCCCCACCCCCCGCTCATGCACCCGCATCCGCACGTGCGCATCGGCGCCGTCGACCGGATCGTCCAGCAGGTTGGCGAACTCCACGTTGACCCCACCGGGAAACACGGTCCCGTCGGCAATCGGTGCCTTCGTGAGGTCCAGGTCGGTCACCGGCGTCGGTGTCATGCACACCAGGTGCGGATTGCCCACCGACACCGCTGTCCCGGCGTACGCCTGACTGCCGAGTCGGGCCACCGATCCCCCACCCAGCAGTGCGGGACCCATCTCCACGCCAACCGTGCCGTCGGTGCCCACAACCGCCCCCCGTACGCCGGAGCGGGTGTCGATCCGCTGCTCGCCGTACTCGGCCTGCCCGCTCCGGACGAGGAACAACGCGAACAGCCGCAAGCCGTTGCCGCACATCTCGGCCAGCGAACCGTCGGCGTTGCGGTGGTCCATGAACCACCGCACCCCGTCGGCCGCGCTCACCGCAACGCGCAGGACGCCGTCGGCGCCGAGGCCGGCGCGGCGGTCGCAGAGCGCGCGAACGAGCCCAGGTGTCAGCCCGGCCTCGTCAGCCAGATCCGGGAGCAACACGAAGTCGTTCTGCGTGCCATGCCCCTTGACGTAGCGCACGGCTTCGTGGGTCACGGCCCGATGGTACGGGCGATCGCATCCGCGTCGACGGATTCGCCGTCGTACCAACGAATCCGCGGATCGCGACGGAACCAGGACCGCTGCCGCCGGACGAATCGCCGTGTGGCGTAGACGGTCGCCATGCGTGCCTCATCCGCTGTCGCGAGACCATCCACATAGGACAGTGCCTGCGCATACCCGAGAGCGCGGCTCGCGGTGACCCCGTCCCGAAGTCCGCGCGGGACAAGCGACAGCACCTCTTCGACCAGACCGGCCGCCCACATGCCCGCGATCCGCTTTTCGAGGCGCACGTCCAGGGATTCCGGCTCGATGTCCAGGCCGACGTGGACGACGTCGTACAGCGACGTGTACGACGGAAGCGTGGCCGAGTACGGCTGCCCGGTCAGCTCGATGACTTCGAGGGCGCGCACGATCCGGCGGCCGTTCTGACGGTGGATCCTGGCGGCGGACACCGGATCGAGGGCCAGCAGCCGCTCATGCAGGGCGTTGGGTCCCAGCGCTGCCAGCTCGGCTTCGAGAAGTCCCCGCGTGCCAGGATCGGTGCCGGGAAATTGCAGGTCGTCCAGGACCGCCCGCAGGTAGAGCCCTGAGCCACCTACCAGGACCGGTACGGACCGCCGGGCGAGGATCTCAGCGAGCACCGAACGCGCCAGCTCCTGGTACGCCGCCACACTCGCCGTCCGGCTGACGTCCCAGACGTCGAGCAGGTGGTGCGGCACACCCCGCCGCCCGGAGAACGGCAGCTTCGCCGTGCCGATGTCCATGCCGCGGTAGAGCTGCATCGAGTCGGCGTTGACGACCTCACCGCCGAGTCGCTGCGCGAGCGCGATGCCGAGCTCGCTCTTACCGACGCCGGTCGGCCCGAGGACCGCGACGACCCGGCCGGGAAGCATCAGTACTGCGCCCAGAACGCGACGGTGTAGCCGACGCCGAAGGGCGCGCCGTAGTACAGCAACTCGGCAACGACCCGGACGTCTCGCAGGCGATGCCCGGCGAGCCGCCAGGCCGCGACGCCCTGCGCCTGGACCTCGACGCCGAGGCGCGAGTCCAGCGAGGACAGGCTGGCTGCGTCGCCTGCGGCCAGTGCGGCAGCCACCGCATCGTCGAACTCAACCGCGGCAGGGTGGTGGGTGCCAGGAGCCTCGAGGTCGCGCATCGCCGAGCCGTCAGCCAACACGAGCAGCGCCCCGTTGCCGACGAACTCTGCCGCGAGATCACGCAGCTGCTGATCGTCGGCTGCACCGGGCACGGACAGCGCCAGCCGCTCGCCGGCGTACCCGGCCCGGTCGAGCAACCACGCGCCAACGGTCAGCGACAGCGGGAGCCGGGCACCGTCGGGACCCGCATGCGCCGACAGCTGCGCCTGAACCGGTCGCCCGAATGAGGCCAGGCTCCCCACATCCCCCGCGCCGTACCACTGCTCCGACGGTCCACTGCCCACGATCCACACCACGTCGGGTTCGGATGCGAGCATCCGGTCTACCGCCGTCGAGGAGGCAGCCCGTACGTCGGCCAGCTCGGGAATCGGGCCGCCGCACAGTTCTGGCACGAGCGCGGGTGGATGCGGCACGAATGCGACGGCGAGCACCGGGGCAGGGTAGACGGGCACACCGCCGATCCTGGTCAACACAACGTCTCAGGGAGCCGGGACAGGTTGTTTTCACCAGGATCGGCGAGAACTGGGGGGTGCCGGGGCTCATGTGACAATGCACCCGGGCAGGCGACGCGACGAGGAGTTCGGCATGGAGCAGTCGACCGAGTGGGGTCGAATCGACGACGAGGGCACGGTGTTCGTTCGTACTTCTGCCGGCGAACGCGCGATCGGCTCATGGCAGGCCGGGGAGCCGGCCGCCGGGCTGGCGCACTTCGCCCGCCGCTACGACGATCTGGCGACCGAGGTCCAGTTGCTGGAGAAGCGGCTGGCCTCGGGTGCAGCCGATCCGGGTTCGACGCGGACCACCGCTGTGACGCTGCAGGAGGGGCTGCCGACAGCTGCCGTGCTCGGGGACGTCGACGGACTCTCCGCCCGGCTGGTCGCGGTCATCGCCGCGGCCGACGGCAAGCTCGCCGAGGTCAAGGAACAGCGGGCGCAGGCGAAGGCCGCGTCGGTCGCGGCCAAGGAGACGCTCGTGGCAGAGGCCGAGCAGATCGCGGACAGCTCGCAGTGGAAGGCCAGCGGCGACAGGCTCCGCGCGATCGTCGACGAATGGCGCCTGATCAAGGGAATCGACCGGCGTACGGACGAACAGCTGTGGAAGCGCTTCTCCGCCGCACGTGACGCGTTCACGAAGCGTCGCGGGGCGCACTTCGCCGAACGGGATCAGCAAGCCGACAGCGTCAAGCTGGTCAAGGAGCGGATCGTCGCCGAGGCCGAGGAACTGGCTACGTCCAAGGATTGGGGGCCTACCGCCGCCCGGATGCGCCAGCTCCTGACCGACTGGAAGGCGAGCGGGCGGGCCCGGAGGGAAGCAGAGGACGCGCTGTGGTCGCGATTCCGATCCGCCCAGGATGCTTTCTTCGCCGCCCGCAGCGCCGTGTTCTCCGAGCGCGACGCGGAGCAGGCGGCCAACCAGAAGCGCAAGGAAGCCCTGATCGCCGAGGCTGAGGCACTGGACCCGGCCGACCTCGACAAAGCGAACTCGGCGCTGCGGGACCTGCAGGAGCGCTACGACGCCGTCGGCCACGTACCGCGCGATGCCGTTCGAGGACTCGACACGAGGATGCAGGACGCCGAACGCCGGATCCGCGAGGCGGTCGAGGATGAGTGGGACCGCAGCGCGGCCGTCGAGAACCCGGTGCTCGTGCAGTTGCGCGCAGCCGCCGCCAAGGCCGAGACGCAGCTGGCCAAGGCACGGGCTGCCGGGGACGCCACGCGAGTCGCCGACGCCGAGGCCGCCCTCGCCGCCCGCCGCCAGTGGCTCGCCGAGGCGGAGAAGTCCGCTCGTCCGTGACCCGGGTGGTGACGTACGCCGACCTCGCCACCACGATCCTGCGACGTACGCCGCCGATCCCGGTCCGTCTGGTTGCCGTCGACGGGCCCGGTGGTGCCGGTAAGTCCACATACGCCGCCCGGTTGGCCGCGGCGCTCGGCGGCGTACCTGTCGTGCACACCGACGACTTCGCCTCCCACGACGAGCCGCTGCATTGGTGGCCATTGCTCGAGGAGGGGGTGCTGCGCCCATTGACCGCCGGCCGTCCGGTCCGGTACCGCCCGTACGACTGGAACTCACGCCGGCGCTCGGCCTGGGTGGAATTGCCGCCGTCTCCGGTCGTTCTCGTGGAGGGGGTGTCCTCGGCCAGGGCAGCCGCGCGGGACCGGCTGACGTACTCGGTGTGGCTGCAGACCGAGCGAGCGGAACGGTTGCGTCGCGGCCTGGAACGCGACGGCCCGGAGATGGCCGGATTCTGGGCGGGCTGGATGGCTGAGGAGGACGCTTTCTACGCCGTCGATCCGACCGTGGACGCCGTGGACCTCGTCGTCGACGGCGATCCGCAGCGGCCGCACGATCCGGATCGGGAGTTCGTCGTCATCCGACCCTGACGGTGGGCATCCCGAGGGACACCCCGCGAGGCACCTCAGCCGCGTCGCCGGCCCGAGTGCGCCGGTGCGACAGCAGCGGCCCGTCCGCCACGAGGTGGTGCGGGGCGGCGTACGTCACGACCGTCTCCACGACATCGCCGGGACGAACCCCGTCGTACGACGTCATGTGGCACAGCCGCCCGTCCCGCGCTCTACCGGTCATCCGACCGGTGCCGGAGTCCTTGCGCCCCTCCCCCGCTGAGATGAGCAGTTCGACCCGGCGGCCCAGCAGAGCGCGGTTCTCCGTCCAGCTGATCTCCTCCTGCACAGCAACCAGCCGTTCGTACCGCTCCTGGACCACGGCCTTCGGAACCTGATCCGGCAGTGTGGCGGCCGGTGTACCGGGGCGAGGGGAGTACTGGAACGTGTAGGCGCTGGCGAAACGCGCGGCGCGCATGACGTCCACCGTGGACTGGAACTCATCCTCGGTCTCGCCGGGAAACCCGACGATGACGTCGGTGGTGAGGGCGGCGTCAGGCATTGCGGCCCGCACCGTGTCGACGATGCGGAGAAACCGCTCGCTTCGGTACGACCGTCGCATCCGCTTGAGGACGGTGTCGGAACCTGACTGCAGCGGCATGTGCAGTTGGTGGCAGACATTCGGCGTCTCGGCCATCGCGACGATGACGTCGTCGGTGAAGTCCCGCGGGTGCGGTGAGGTGAAGCGCACCCGTTCCAAGCCGTCGATCCCACCGCACGCCCGGAGCAGTTTGCTGAAAGCCGCCCTGTCCCCGAATTCCACTCCGTAGGAGTTGACGTTCTGACCTAGCAGCGTCACTTCCAGGACACCTTCGTCGACCAGCGCGCGGATCTCGGCCAGGACGTCGCCGGGCCGCCGATCCTGCTCGGTGCCGCGCAGCGACGGGACGATGCAGAACGTGCAGGTGTTGTTGCAGCCGACGGAGATGGAGACCCAGGCCGAGTACGCCGAGTCGCGGCGGGTGGGCAGCGACGACGGGAACACCGTCAGGGCCTCAGCGATCTCCACCTGGGCCTCGCCGTTGTGCCGTGCCCGTTCCAGCAGTGCCGGGAGCGAGCCGATGTTGTGGGTGCCGAAGACGACGTCGCCCCACGGAGCCCTCCGGGCGATCTCGCCGCGATCTTTCTGCGCGAGGCAACCGCCGACAGCGATCTGCATGCCGGGCTTGGCGGCCTTGACCGGCCGCATCTGGCCGAGGTTGCCGTATAGCCGATTGTCGGCATTCTCCCGAACAGCACAGGTGTTGAACACGACCACGTCGGGGGTGCTGCCGTCCATAGCCCGCTCGTATCCCGCGGTCTCCAACAGTCCGGCCAGCCGCTCGGAGTCGTGCACGTTCATCTGGCAGCCGTGCGTGCGGATGCCGTACGTCTTCGCACTCATGTCGGATGACAGGGTACGGCGTGCTGCGTCCCGTTACCGTCCCGTGACCAACCGCCTACCGGATTTGCGACGACCTCGGCACTAGGGTGCAGCGCATGAGCATGGACGGACCGACGGACAAGGCTGCCGATTCGGGGCAGCCCTTAGTCTCGCTGGACGGGGTCAACAAGTGGTTCGGCGACCTGCACGTGCTGCAGGACATCTCGCTGCAGATCGCCCGTGGCGAGGTCATCGTCGTGATCGGCCCGTCGGGATCAGGCAAGTCCACACTCTGCCGCTGCATCAATCGGCTGGAAAGCGTGCAAGAGGGCGAGATCCGTCTCGACGGCGTGCTGCTGCCAGAAGAAGGCAAGGCGCTGGCGAGACTCCGCAGCGACGTGGGGATGGTCTTCCAGAGCTTCAACCTCTTCGCGCACAAGACGATCCTGCAAAACGTCACGCTGGGACCGATCAAGGTGCGCGGGAAGTCCAAGGCCGAAGCCGAAAAGCGCGGCCGGGAACTGCTGGAGCGTGTCGGGATCTCGAACCAGGCCGACAAGGTGCCGGCCCAGCTGTCGGGTGGGCAGCAGCAGCGGGCGGCGATCGCCCGCGCACTCGCGATGGATCCCAAGGTGATGTTGTTCGACGAGCCGACGTCCGCGCTGGATCCCGAGATGATCAACGAGGTCCTCGACGTCATGGTCTCCCTCGCGCGGGACGGCATGACGATGGTCGTCGTGACGCACGAGATGGGCTTCGCTCGCAAGGCCGCGGATCGAGTGGTCTTCATGGACCACGGGAAGATCGTGGAGGAGGCAACGCCCGAGACGTTCTTCACAGCCCCGCGCAGCGACCGGGCGAAGGACTTCCTTTCCAAGATCCTGACGCACTGACAGACCGCACATCCGAGGAGGAGTTCCATGCGAGTACGACGTTTCACAGCAGCGCTGGCCGCGATAGGCCTGGTGGGTCTGGTCGGTTGCTCCAGCGATGCCGGCGACGACGCTGGCACACCTGATGCCACCGTTCCCGTCGAGACGGACGCCGAATTCGACGCCGGCACGACGATGGCCGACCTCGCCGAGGCGGGGACGATCACGGTCGGGACGAAGTTCGACCAACCCGGCTTCGGCCTCATCTCGCCGCAGGATGTTCCTGAGGGCTTCGACGTCGAGATCGCCAAGATCATCGCCGGCGCGCTCGGAATAGCCGCTGACGACATCGAATGGATCGAGTCGGTCTCGGCGAACCGCGAACCGTTCCTGCAAAACGGTGAAGTCGACATGGTGGTGGCTACCTACACGATCAACGACGAGCGCAAGCAGATCGTCGACTTCGCCGGGCCGTACTACGTCGCCGGGCAGGACATCATGGTCGCGGCCGGCAACCCGCTCGCTGTCGAGGGGCCGGAGAGTTTCGCTGACATCCGAGTGTGCTCGGTCACGGGATCCACGCCCGCCGGTTACGTCCAGGAGAACTTTCCCGACGCGGACCTGACCCTCTTTGCGGAGTACTCGCTGTGTGCCGAGGCGCTCAAGAACGATCAGGTGGACGCCGTCACGACGGACAACGTGATCCTGACCAGCTTCGTCGCGCAGGACCCGGAGTCCTTCGAGCTGATCGGCGCGCCATTCACCGAGGAGCCGTACGGCATCGGCGTCCCCTTGGGTGACGACGAGTTCCGGTCGTTCATCAACGACGTGCTCGAGGCGTCGTTCGAGGACGGTTCCTGGGCAGCGGCCTGGGATGCCACCGCCGGCGCCATCACGGACACACCGGCTCCCGAGCCGCCCTCGGTGGATCGGTACTAGACACCCGGATCGGCCTCGGGGTGTGCAACGCGCGCCCCGGGGCCGATGCTTGCGAAGGGAGTGGTGGCGGCGCATGCAGGCAGTGCTGGACAACTTTGCCGCGCTTTGGTCGGGCTTCCTGACAACACTGGCGATGAGTGTGAGCGCCGCGGTCATCGCCACCATTGTCGGCACGCTGCTGGCGGCCTTCCGGGTCTCCCCCATCCCGCCGCTGCGCGCCTTCGGTGCCCTCTACGTGCAATTGGTGCGCAACACACCGTTGACCGCTGTCTTCTTTCTCGTCATCTTCGGGCTGCCGTCGGTGGACCTGACCTTCCAGAGCTTCTTCGTCGCCGCAGTCGTGGCGCTGTCGGTGTACACCTCCGCCTTTGTCTGTGAGGTGGTCCGTTCAGGAGTCAATTCCGTCAGTGCCGGCCAGGCCGAGGCCGCCCGAGCCATCGGGCTCACGTTCGGGCAGTCACTGCGCGAGGTCGTGCTGCCGCAGGCGTTTCGGACGGTCGTCCCGCCCTTGGGCAACATCTGGATCGCGCTGGTGAAGAACACCGCCATCGCCGGCGGCGGTTTCGCCGTCGCGGACCTCGCCCAGCTGGCGCCTGACCTGGCCCGTGACAATCCGGCGCAGGTGCTCGGCATCTTCGCCGGCATCGCGCTCGCCTACATGGTGATCACCGTGCCGTCGGGCATCGCCGTGGGGATCATCGAGCGCCGAACGGCGATCCTGCGGTGAGTACAAGCGTGCTCTTCGACGATCTCGGACCCCGCGGCAGACGCAACGTCCGCATCAGCAGCATCGTCGGCGGACTGTTCGTGCTCGGCCTCCTCGCCCTCGCCCTGCAACGGCTGTCGGCCAACGGGCAGCTCGAGGCGGACCGTTGGGCCATCCTGTTCGACTCGCGGACCGGGGTTCCGCAGTCCCTGGGCAAGGCACTGATCGCCACCTTGCAGGTCGCCGCCGTCGCGATGGTCTTCGCCACGATCCTGGGCGCCATCCTGGCCTTCGCCCGGTTGTCCGACCATGCGCTGATACGCGTGCCGGTGGCGGTGGTCGTCGAGTTCTTCCGCGCGATCCCGCTGGTCATATTGATCCTGTTCCTTTTCCTGGGAGCCCGCCAGGTCCTCAGCCTGGACCTGTCCCGGTTCTGGACGCTGGTACTGGGACTGGTCCTGTACAACATGGCGGTGCTGTGCGAGATCATCCGCGCCGGCATCCTGTCGATCGACCGGGGGCAGAGCGAGGCGGCGTACGCCATCGGCATGCGCAAGTCCCAGGTGCTGGTCTTCATCCTGCTGCCGCAGGCGATTCGCCGCATGCTGCCTGCGCTGGTCAGCCAGCTGGTCGTGCTGTTGAAGGACACCTCGCTCGGGTTCATCATCGCCTACCCCGAGTTGCTGCAGAAGGCAGGCGACAACATCAACTTCTTCGGCAGCCGTTACTCGTTGCAGCTCTACGTCGCCGCTGCCGCCATCTACATCGTCGTGAACTTCCTGCTGTCGACCGCGGCCAGCCAGCTCGAGAAGCGGGTCAACCGCAGCCGGCGGATCGCCGCCGGCGCCGCGCCGCTCGCGGGCGCCAACGAAGACCAGACGCTGACCGCGGTGGCCATCGACCGCGGCTAGCGCCGGCCGTGGTATCGCACGTCTAGTGGGCGATCTCGGTGGATCGGGTTTCGCGAACGACGGTCACCCGGATCTGGCCGGGGTAGGTCAACTCGTCCTCGATCTGCTTGGCCACCTCGCGGGCCAGCAGGTGCGCCCCGACGTCGTCGACCTGATCTGGAGCCACCATCACCCGGATCTCGCGGCCTGCCTGCATCGCGAAGACCTTGTCCACGCCCGGCCGCTGTGACGCGATCTCCTCGATCCGCTCCAGCCGCTTGACATAGCTCTCCAGGCTCTCCCGCCGGGCGCCGGGGCGCCCGCCACTGCAGGAGTCGCTGGCCTGGGTGAGGACGGCCACGACGGTCTGCGGCAGCACCTCGTTGTGGTGTGCCTCGATGGCGTGGACGACTTCCTCGTCCTCGCCGTGGCGCCGGGCCAGATCGGCTCCGATGATGGCGTGGCTGCCCTCGACCTCATGGGTGAGGGCCTTGCCGATGTCGTGCAGGAACGCCGCCCGCTTGAGCAACCGGGGATCCATCCGAAGCTCCGCGGCCATGATCCCGGCGATGTGCGCGGTCTCGATCAGGTGCTTGAGGACGTTCTGACCGTACGACGTGCGATAGCGCAGCCGCCCGAGCAGCGTGACGAGTTCGGGATGGACCTCCCCGATGCCGACCTCGAGGATGGCGTCCTCACCGGCCCGCTGGCACAGCGCCTGCACCTCGACCTTGCTCTGCTCGTGCACCTCCTCGATCCGGTGCGGATGGATCCGGCCGTCGGCGACGAGCTTCTCCAAGGTCAGTCTGCCGACCTCTCGGCGTACCGGGTCGAAACAGGAGAGCAGGACGGCCTCCGGCGTGTCGTCGATGATCAGGTTGACACCGGTGACCGTTTCGTAGGCGCGGATGTTGCGGCCCTCACGGCCGATGATGCGGCCTTTCATCTCGTCGCTCGGCAGGTGCAGGACGCTGACGACGCTCTCGGAGGTCTGCTCGCTGGCCACCCGCTGGATCGCCTCGACGACGATGTTGCGGGCGCGCTGCTCGCCCTGATCCCGCGCCTCGGCTTCCAGGTCACGTATCAAGAGGGCGGACTCCCGGCGTACCTGCGTCTGCAGCGTGTCCAAGAGTTCCGTCTTGGCCTCTGCCGCGGTCAGCCCGGCGATCCGCTCCAGTCCCGCCTCGTGCTCCTGGGCTCTTGCCTCCAGCGCCTCTTGCACCTGTACGGCGGAGCGTTCGGCGGCGGCAAGCTCCTCGTCGCGCTGACTCAACCGCCGCTCGTCGGCGTCGAGGCGCTCCTCTCGCTCGCTGAGGCGTTGATCGCGTCGCTGCAGGTCCGCCGACTGCGATCGCGCCGCCTCGACGAGCCGCTCGGCCTCGCGGTGCGCCTGCTCCTGCGCTATGCGGGTCGCTTCGGCTCGTTCCCGCTCGGCGGTGACCCTTGCCTGGTCCAGCAGGGTCGCGCCCTCTCGCTGCGCATCCTTGCGAGCGCTCGCGAGCAGATCGTCACGTTCCTGCCTGGCCGTTGCCTCAGTCTGGGCGAGTGCGTCGCTGCGTGCACGCGCGTCCGGCACGTGCTGGCCGGTGGCGACCGACTGCGCCCCAAGGAGGCCCGCGTCGGGTTGCTGCTGCGGCGGCCACACCTGGGTGGCGAGTTTCCGGTCCCGCACGCGCCCGCGCACTACCACCGCGAGCAGCACGACGACGATCAGCAACCCGATGGCCAGGACAAGTTCGACGGGACTCAGCATGCCGACCCCCTCGTGTCTGTCTCGCCACCGGTTGGCGAGTGACCGTACCTGCCGCACGGGACGTACAGCAGCACAACGAGGTGTTCGGCCACGCCCCCTTCGCGCAACTCCTACGGCTGGGAGGTCGCCGTGGCGGCGATGCTCCCCCCAGTCTCGAACGGACCCTCGACGTCTCATCGCTCGTGAGCGAGGGATCAGGTGTTTCCCGTACGTGGTGCAGCGTTAACTTCGTCGTCGTATCGATGTCGCTCGCGTGTGAGAACTCCTCGTACGCCGAGGCTAGGGGGAGGGCACGCCAAGATCAAGGAAGGCTGGCGCAGCGGGGCTACTGGGCTCACACCCGACGCAGGCCCGCCTCGGCGACTCCCTCCTCGAGTGCGTCCAGGTCGAACCCGTCCACCGGCCCAAGCGCACCGCACTCACTCAACCCGCCGGCAGCGATCCGCTGCGCCGCCCAGGCCAGGATGTTCGCAGTGAAGTCGTATGCGTTGATGCCCTCCAGCCGCGCCTGAGCAAGGTGGTGACCGTCGGCGTCTGTCGCTACGGCAACGACGGTCGAGTGCGTCCGTGCCCGGCTGTCGGCGTCCGGGCCGCCTGTGGAGCCGGGTAGCAGTCGGCGGGCCGCGACCTGAAGGGTGCCGCGGACGCCTGGCAGTCGCGCCGCGGTGTTCAGCACGACCGAGCCAGCCTGCAGGGCACGGGTCGCGGCCCCGCTCACCGCCGGACGGTGAGCCCCGGCGTGCGGAGTGGGCGAGGGTCGATGCCCGACGTAGACGCCGACATCGGTCAGGTCCGGGTACTGCCGCGGCAGCGCCAGATGCTCGGACCCTCCGACGGACAAACCTGAGAAGCGCTGCCCGTCCACGTCGAAGGAGTGCGTCCGCCGCCCGGTCGGCTCTCGGACGAGTTGGTGGCTACGCCAGCCGAAGGCCGGCTCCAACAGCATTCCGGCTGCGGAGGCACGGGTGCCGCCGCTGGGCGACCCGGTGACGAAGTAGCCGATGTCGATACGGCGGGCGCGCGGGCCGGCTTCGCGCAGCGCCAGCGCGCCGGCGAGATTTCCCGGTACCCAGTCGAAACCGAAGGCGGTCAGCAGGGCGCATCCGGCTCGGGCGGCCTCGGGACCGTGCTGCTCGAAGACCGATCGGATGAACGGGCCCTCGCCGGTGCTGTCGAGGTAATGGGCACCGGCGTCCACCGCTGCCCGCACTGCTGGCCCGCCGTACCGGAAAAAGGGACCGACGGTTGACACGAGCACATCACCCGCGCCGACAAGTGCCCGAACGCTGTCCGGGCGGTCGACGTCGGCGACTGCGGTGTCAAGGTCGCCGGTCGCGAGGTTGCCCAGCGCACCGGCGAGGGCGCAAAGCCGCTCTGGTGACCGGGCCGCCAGGACCGGCCGGACACCTCGGGCGACGAGGGCACGAGCGGTCAGTTCGCCGGTGTACCCCGTCGCGCCGAAGATCACGATGGCGGCCACCCGCGCAACGCTACCGATGCCGGATCGACATCCGATCGTTGTCCGGCCCCAGTCGGTCACCCCTAATGTGCCGCCAAGCTTAGAAAACTGCTCGTGGTCGTTGCGGTGCTGGCTCTGGTCGATTGCGGCGGCGATGAGGGCAACCCGCCCGGTGCCGGCGATGGCGACGGCCCAGCGCCCGCGATGGCGACGGCCCAGCGCCGGCGACGGCTCACGCGATGCCGTCCGGCCCGGTGGGGCTGGTCGCCGACGGCACGGGCACCGTGTGGGCTGCGATCCCGGCGAGCGATGCCCTCGTGCAGGTCTCCTACCCGGACGCCGCACCGGCCGACGTGGGCGACACGCCCTTGCGGGCGGCCTTCTCCGGGGATGAGTTGTGGGTGTCGGTGTTCGGTGCCGGTGTGCTGGCAGAGGTGGATGCCGCCACAGGCGACGTGACAAGGACGCTGGAGGTCGGCGCGGAACCCGAGGGCATCGCGGACGGCTTCGGTTCGCTGTGGGTGCTCGAACCAGCCAGGAAGTCTGCGACGGACCGCAGGGTATGGCCGAGGGTCAAGGACATGCTGTGGGTCGCCTGCACCAGGTCGAGCGAACTGATCGGCATCGCAGCCGACGATCTCACCGTGGTCGAGCGGATCGAGGTGGCTGGCAACCCAGACGCGTTGGGGGTCGGCGCCGACGGGACCGTTGTCGTCGCATTGCAGGAAGGTCCGGCGCTGAGGCTGCTGGATGCCCCGAGCGCCGAGCTAGGCGCTGCCCTCACGCTCAGCGACAAGCCTCAGCTCTTCGATCAGGCGAACATCGACGTGCTCGTCGGGGACGACAGGGTGTGGCTGTCCTCCTACAGCGAGGCGATCGTCTACGAGCTGCCGTTGTCGGAGCTCGGCTAGATCTTCCGGCCGGACGGCTCATCCAGCTGCGAGTCGATCTCGTGCGCCGCGGCCAGCTCCTCCTGGACGACGGCATAGGCCAGGCCCGGCGGATAGCCCTTGCGCGCCAGCATGCCCACGAGGCGACGCAACACCACGTCCGGAGCCAAGCCGCTGAGGCGCTGCGCCCGCCGGTGCACCAACCGCCGCGCGGTCTGGCGCTCGGTGTCGGCGTCGAGTCCGTCCACCGCCTCCGCCGTGGTCTGCTCGTCCACCCCGCGATGATGCAGCTCATGCCGAAGCGCCCGGCCAGCCAGGCCGCGGCCGATGTGGCGCGACGTCACCCAGGCCTCAGCAAAGGACCGGTCGTCGATCAGGCCGACATCGGTGAACCGATCCAGCACCGCCCGCGCCGCATCCTCCGGGACACCCTTGCGACGCAGCGCCTCGCCCAGCTGAGCCCGCGTCCGCGGCGCGTTGTTGAGCAGCCGCAGGCAGATCAGCCGCGCCACAGACTCCGGGTCGCCCGGAGGATCGGCGGGATCGCCTCGGTCCGGCTTGTCGGCGAACTTCAGAAGTCGACCTTCACCGGGCTCGGCCCGATTCCGGCCGGACTGGCCGGAGTGCTGTCCGAGTCGAGCTTCGGCCCGATCCCCAGCTTCTCCTTGAGCTTCTTCTCGATCTCGTCGGCCAGGTCGGGATTGTCACGCAGGAACGCCCGCACGTTCTCCTTGCCCTGACCCAGTTGGTCGCCTTCGTAGGTGTACCAAGCGCCGGACTTGCGAACGATGGCCTGCTCCACCCCGACATCGATCAGCGAGCCCTCGCGGCTGATCCCCTGGCCGTACACGATGTCGAACTCTGCTTGTTTGAACGGGGGTGCGCACTTGTTCTTCACGACCTTGACCCGAGTCCGGTTGCCGACCGCGTCGCCGCCGTCCTTGAGCGTCTCGATCCGCCGAACGTCCAACCGGATAGAGGCGTAGAACTTCAGCGCCTTGCCACCGGTCGTGGTCTCCGGGCTGTTGTGCACCACGATTCCGTCGGCCAAGTAGTTGTGCGAGCCCTCCACCTCGATGTCGAACCGGTGCATGGAGCGGGACTTCGGCCGGATCGCCACCGACCGGACCGGGGCCGGCACCGGCAGGACCACCGGTTCCACGAACAGCGGGACAACGTCGAAACGACCCCGCAGCCGCGGCAGCAACTTGTCCTCCATCGACGGGTGCACGTAGGGCGCGATCAGCTCATGCAGCTTGGCCGTCTCGTCCTTGCCGAATGTCAACACCGACTGCCGGCGCTGGCCGCGGACGGACAGCCTTGGGTGCAGATCGAACTGCCCGGCCAGGCATTCGAGAAGGCGCTTGCGACTTCCCTCGCTCATCGCCTGAACACAGATCTCAGCGCGCCCGCTGCCGTCACGACTCCGCTCCTGCAGGCCCTTCGCCCGCACCGTGAAGCCACCGTCGTCCATGTACCAGACCGCGAGTGCCAACGGAGTCAGCGCCTTGAGATAGTCGTAGGACAGGTGCTTCTTGCCGTCACCCAGGTAGACGGCGCTTCGCAGCTCCGCCAACTCGGGCAACGGAGTGAGATCGATGAAAGCAGCGCCGCGAGCATTCGTCGTCCGGCACTGGCCGATGTTGCCGAATTGGCTCGCCTTCCAGTCCAGATACTCCGCCTGCCGAACGCCTTGACCCATGCGGTAGCGGGTGCCGAGACTGCCGGCGAGGCGGCTCGGCGAGAGGCTGCCATCACCCATCAGGCCGCCCAGGACGAACTGCCACTGCTGCGGGCTGAGCCGATGCGTCTGGGCGAGCATCACCCGGTCACCGGGTGCCAGGTCACCGGCCTCGCGCCATCCGCCCGGGGTACGAACCAGGTGGTTGGCCGTGAGCCCCATCTGGGCGCGGCCGTTGCCGCCGGGGCGAGCGACGGTGATCTGCAGGAACCCGTCCGTCACCCCGTTGTCGAAGTGCTTCACGACCTTCTTCGGCACCATCGCGCCCCGGTCGGGATCGTAGGACAGCACCTCGACGGGGAGCTTCTGGTTGACGATCTTGCCGATCTTCTCCTGTGAACCGTCAGCCAGTGTCACTCGGGTGTTGTAGGACAGACACCCGAACATCACCCCGATCTTCTCGCGGAGCTGGTTGATGAAGATTGCCGTCGTCCCGGAATTGCTCAAGGCACCGGTGATCTTGCGCAGGGCCTGGCTCATGAGCCGGGCCTGCAGGCCGACGTGGCTGTCACCCATCTCGCCCTCGATCTCCGCCCGCGGCACGAGCGCGGCGACCGAGTCGACGACGATGATGTCCAGCGCACCGGAGCGGATGAGCATGTCCATGATTTCCAGCGCCTGCTCGCCGGTGTCCGGCTGGGAGACCAGCAGCGCGTCGGTGTTGACGCCCAATGCGCGGGCATAGTCCGGGTCGAGGGCGTGCTCGGCGTCGATGAACGCGGCGATCCCACCGGCGGCCTGCGCCTGCGCGACCGCGTGCAGGGCCACGGTCGTCTTGCCGCTCGATTCCGGTCCGAATATCTCCACCACCCGGCCGCGGGGCAGCCCGCCGACACCGAGGGCGATGTCCAGGGCGATCGATCCGGTGGGAATGACCTTCATGGGTAGCGCGACCTCGTCGCCGAGGCGCATCACAGCGCCCTTGCCGTAGGCCTTTTCGATCTGCGCGAGGGCGACATCCAAGGACTTCTCGCGGTCCAGTCCAGCCATTGTTCTCCACCTTCGTCAGTAGCACGCCGATCAGGTACCGCTGACGCTAGGACGGCGTACCGACAAAATCAGATCGGCTGGCCGGCTGTGGATTGGTCAGCGGGGCTGTGGACAACGTATCCGAACGGGTGTTCGATACTCAGCGACACGCCGAGACGGCGTCAACGCTCCTTGGCCGGGATCTCGAACGCCTCACAGACCGCTCGCCAGACCGACTTCGCGCTCCAGCCGGCGTCCAGGGCCTGTACGACGGTCAGCCCGTCGAGTTCGCGCAACACATGGTCGCGGGCCACGGATCCGGCGTAGCGAGCACCGAACCGCGTCTCCATCCGGTCCCAGAAGTCCGTCAGCCGCACGGCCGCGAGCCTAGCCGCCACCTTCGACAGCAGCCGGACCGAGCGGCCGGTGGACCTACAGTGACCAGATGCCCCAGGGAACGGAACTGCTCTTCGAGATCGGCATCGTCGTCGCCTTGTGCGTGCTCCTGGGCTTCCTGATCAAGCAGTACCGCGACCGGGACTGAACCCAGCGCGAAGCGCCATGACGAACAGCGGTACGACGATGACACCGGCAACCAGGTTGAGCCCGCTGTAACCACCGAGATCAAGGACCGGTCCGGCCAGGGCACCGGCGACACCTGCGCACAACCCCATGGTGAGGTCACTGGCACCCTGGGCCTGCGGGCGGACCCCGGCCGGCACGGACTCGGTGACCAGCGTCGAGCCGGAGATCAGGCCGAAGGACCAGCCCAGTCCCAGCAGGAACAGCCCGACACCGACCTGGCCGGCGCTGTGTGATGGCGCCGTACCTGAGACGACAAGGGCCACGGCGAGCACGACGGCTCCGATCAGGATGGTGCGGCGCCGTCCCAGCCGGTCGGCCAGCCACCCCACGACGGGACTCAATGCGTACATCCCCGCAATGTGCACGCTGATGACGACACCGATCACGGTCAGCGTGGCACCACCGTGTCCCAGGTGGATCGGCGAGAGCACCATGACCGCGACCATGACCGAATGTGACGCGACGACGGCAAGCAACCCCAGCCGACCGTCCACGGTGGACACGATGGCGGCCAGAGAACGTCGTACCGAGAGGTTTGCCTGGACCGGGTCGGACGGCTCGGTGGCCAGGTCGCGGGCGAGCAGGAGCGGATCGGGACGTAACAGCGTTGCGACGAGCAACGCCGCCAACGTGAAGATGACCGCAGAGATCAAGAACGGCCCGCTCAGGCGCGCCAGACCCAGGGACGCGGCCATGGATCCGGCCGGCTCCGACAGATTCGGCCCGAGCACCGCCCCGATCGTTGTCGCCCAGACGACCAGCGACAGGGCCTGACCACGGCTCTGCGGTTCGGCGAGATCAGTGGCGGCGAAGCGGGCCTGGAAGCCGGCAGTGGTGCCGGCACCCAGCAGGAACATCCCGGCCAGCATCAGGATCAGCGAGCCGGCGACGGAGGCGGCAACCACGACCAGGGCGCCGACGACAGCAGCCACGTACCCCAGCACGAGCCCTGCCCGGCGACCCGATCGGGACATCACGCGGGACACCGGCACCGCAATCAGGGCGGCCCCCACGACCGACGACGTGGACGCCAGGCCGGCTACAGCCGGCGTACCAGCGATCTCCTCGGCGAGCAGGCTGCCGACCGCGATCCCGATGGCGAGGCCGACCCCACCGAGTATCTGGCTCCCCGACAGGACCCACAAGGTACGACGTTGGACGTGCCGAGCCTGCTCCTGCTGGGAGCCGGTCACGCGGTCCGTAGGCGACTCAGACACCGAGCGAGCGCCCGATGATCTCCTTCATGATCTCGTTCGTCCCGCCGTAGATCGACTGCACCCGACTGTCCCGCCACGCCTTGGAGATCGGGTACTCGCTCATGTACCCGTAGCCTCCGTGCAACTGCAGGCAGGCATCGGCCACGACGTTCTGCAGATCCGTGGTCCACCACTTGGCCATTGCCGCGTCGGTGACCGACAGCCGGCCGGCGTTCAGCTCGAGGATGCACTTGTTCAGGAACACCCGGGCAATCTGCACTTTCGTGGCGAGTTCGGCCAGGGTGAACCGGTTGTACTGGAAGCTGCCGATCGGCTTGCCGAACGCGCGACGCTCCTTGACGTACTCAAGCGTCATCTCCAACATCCACTCACTGGACGCGACCGCTGCGACGGCGATCGATAGCCGCTCCTGCGGCAGGTTGTGCACCAGATGGACGAAGCCGCGGTTGAGATCCCCGAGCAGGTTGGTCGCCGGGACCCGCGCGTCGTCGAAGAACATCTCGGCGGTGTCCTGCGCCTTCATGCCGACCTTGCTGAGGTTGCGGCCTCGCTCGAAGCCAGGGGTGTCCCGCTCCACGACGATCAGGCTCAGTCCCTGCGAGCCGGGCGCGTCCGGGTCGGTGCGGACGGCCACGATGACCAGATCACTGAGGATGCCGTTGGTGATGAAGGTCTTCGAGCCGTTGATCACGAAGTCCTCGCCGTCGCGCACGGCGGTGGTCGCGATGCCTTGCAGGTCGCTGCCGGCGCCAGGCTCGGTCATCGCGATGGCACTGATCAGTTCACCGGCAACGAATCCGGGCAGCCACCGCTGCTTCTGCTCCTCGGTCGCGAGATCTCGCAGGTACGGCGACACGACATCGTTGTGCAGGAAGAAACCGACGCCGGTCGAGCCGGTTCGGGCCAATTCCTCGGTGAGCACGGCGTTGTAGCGGAAGTCGCGCACGCCGCCCCCGCCGTACTCCTCGGGGAGATCGAAGCCGAGCAGGCCGTGCTTTCCGGCCTCGAGCCACAGGTCGCGGTCCACCATGCCGTCGATCTCCCACTGCTCATGGAAGGGGGTGACGTGTTTGGCGACGAAGGACCGCACCATGTCGCGGAAGGTCTCGTGGTCGGCCTCGTAGAGGATCAGGTCCATGACCCGAGTGTGCCAGCAGCCGGACCGGCAGGTCTTCCCGCGAATGTCATTGTCGGTGGGCTGGGTCAAGATGGCTGCGTGACCTCGCCCGCGCCGTCGATTCTCGACCGATTCTCCCCGGCGACCCGCGCCTGGTTCACCGGCGCGTTCGACGCAGCGACGCCTGCCCAGCTCGGCGCCTGGGAGGCGATCGCGGCGGGGCAGCACGCCCTCGTCGTCGCACCGACGGGTTCGGGCAAGACGCTGGCTGCCTTCCTCTGGTCGCTGGACATGCTGGCAGCCCAACCTCCGCCGGAGGAACGGCTGCGGCGCTGCCGGGTGCTGTACATCAGCCCACTCAAGGCACTGGCCGTCGACGTCGAGCGGAATCTGCGCTCGCCGCTGGCCGGGATCGGCCAGGCGGCAGCACGACTGGGCGATCCGCCACCGAACGTCGCGGTGTCCCTGCGCTCCGGGGACACCCCCGCCGATGAGCGCAGAGCCTTTGCCCGTACGCCGTCGGACATCCTGATCACAACGCCGGAGTCGCTGTTCCTGCTGCTGACGAGTGCCGCCCGGGAGGCCCTGCTCGGAGTGCAGACGGTGATCCTCGACGAGGTGCACGCAGTGTGCGGGACCAAGCGCGGAGCACACCTGGCGCTGTCACTGGAGCGTCTGGACCACCTCCTGGACGAGCCCGCGCAACGGATCGGCCTGTCGGCCACAGTCCGCCCGGTGGACGAGGTCGCGACGTTCCTCGGCGGCGGCCGGCCCGTGACCATCGTGCAGCCCGCCTCCAGCAAACAGGTTGAATTGCGCGTCGTCGTCCCGGTCGAGGACCTCAGCGCCCTGGGCGAGCCGACCGGTGACGTGTCCGGGGCCGCGGCCGGAGCGGAACGGCGTACGTCAATCTGGCCGGCGGTCGAGAGCCGGGTCCTGGACCTGATCGAGACCCATCGCTCGACGATCGTCTTCGCCAATTCCAGACGGCTGGCCGAGCGGCTCACGGCACGGCTCAACGAGCTGGCGCACGAGCGGCTGACCGGCGAGTCGCCGCAACCCGGGGACAACGCCGCGGAAGCAATCGGCCAATCCGGCAACGCCGTGATCATGCCGACCGTGGTCGCCGCCGCGCACCACGGCTCGGTGTCCCGCGAGCAGCGGGCCATCGTCGAGGAAGCGCTCAAGGCCGGCCAGTTGCCCGCGGTGGTCGCGACGAGCAGCCTCGAACTCGGCATCGACATGGGCGCGGTCGACCTGGTGATCCAGGT
The DNA here is from genome assembly GCA_013696785.1 of Geodermatophilaceae bacterium. Lineage (GTDB taxonomy): Bacteria > Actinomycetota > Actinomycetes > Mycobacteriales > Geodermatophilaceae > JACCTY01. The sequence goes on from JACCXW010000286.1 coordinate 22,228, forward strand.
CGAGGCACCGCCGTCGGTCTCGTCAGGACTGCAGCGGATCGGCCGGGCCGGTCACCACGTCGGGGCGATCAGCCGTGGTGTGCTCTTCCCCAAGTTCAGGGGCGACCTGGTCCAGTGCACGGTGGTGGCCGAGCGGATGCAGGCCGGCCAGATCGAATCGATGCGGTACCTACGCAATCCACTCGACGTGCTGGCCCAGCAGATCGTCGCGATGGTCGCGCTGGAGCCGTGGACCGTCGAGGAGTTGACGACGCTGCTGCGCCGGGCGGCGCCGTTCGCGACGTTGCCCGAGTCGGCGCTGAACGCCGTACTGGACATGCTGTCCGGGCGCTACCCCTCCGACGCGTTCGCCGAATTGCGGCCGCGGCTGACCTGGGACCGGCTGGGGGATGTGCTGACCGGCCGGCCGGGTGCGCAGCGGCTCGCTGTCACCAGCGGCGGGACGATCCCGGACCGCGGCCTGTTCGGTGTCTTCCTGGTCGGAGAAGTGGGTACGCCGGGGCGTCGGGTCGGTGAGCTGGACGAGGAGATGGTCTACGAGTCGCGGGTGGGCGATGTCTTCCTGCTCGGCTCCTCGTCCTGGCGGATCCAGGAGATCACCCACGACCGCGTCATCGTCTCCCCCGCCCCAGGTCAGCCCGGCCGGATGCCGTTCTGGAAGGGCGACCAGATCGGCCGGCCGATCGAGCTGGGGCGGGCGCTCGGGGCGTTCCTGCGTGAGGTCTCGGCGGCGAGCTCACCGCAGGCGCGCGCCCGCGCCACCGCCGCCGGTCTGGACGAGTGGGGTACGGACAACCTGCTCGCCTACCTGTCGGAGCAGAAACTGGCCACCGGTCATCTACCCGATGACCGGACGATCCTGGTCGAGCGCTTCCGCGACGAACTCGGCGACTGGCGACTCGTCGTGCACTCACCGTTCGGGGCGCAGGTCAACGCGCCGTGGGCGCTGGTGCTGACGGCGCGGCTGCGCGAGCGGTACGGGACCGAT